>JBIOVW010000365.1:0-4187 GCA_044867945.1 Nakamurella sp.
CGATCGAGTTCAGCAAACCTGGCTGCGGGAAGCCCGCCGTGTCCGGCGGGTTGCCGCTGGCGATGCGGACCTTGATCTGTGCCTCGAACTCCTTGGAGCCGTCCCACTGGACCTTGGCTCCGGTGCAGTCCTCGAACGGCTTGAAGCCGGCGAGCCAGGTGGCCTTCTCCTCGTCACCGACGGTGGTGTAGTAGGTGATCGTCTTGCCTTCGAGCCCGGGCCAGTTGGACTTGATCGTCTCGCAGAAGTCGCCGCTGACGCCGCCGGCGCCCGCGCTCGCGCTTGCTTCCCCACCCCCGGTTGGCGCGGTGGTGGTGTCACTACTCGTCGAGCTGCCGCCACACGCCGACAACACCAGCGCAATCGCACCGACGCCGGCTACCGTGGCCGTGAGCCTTCTCCTCGTTGCCTTGTGGGCCACTCGGTTGACCTCCAGATCTCGTAGGTACGTGCGTGAGGGCGCTCACACATCACGGGGAATGAAAACGTTTTCAATGACTTTTTGCAAGCCCGCCTGAGCACCGTCTCTGTAACGATTGAGTAACCCGTCAGAGCTTGCGTTCGCTCCGTTGACAAGTCCGTCCGAAACGTCCCGCCTGCGCGTTTCGGCCGAGCCGCGTTCACTCCGGCCGATTCCGATCGGGACCGTGGAGACTCTCAGGGCGCCGACGGCCCGGTCCGTGCCAGGATCAACGGTGTGCGCCTCGCGCGGGGTGCCGCGCGTCGCTGGGCGATGCCTGAACAGACGGGAGTCGGACGGGGATGACCGATCAGGTCGGGTCTACTGGCGATCGCGAGTCGGAGGTCGAACGCACCCTTGGCACGCTGGCGACGCTCAACCCCGCCTATGCGTTGGACCACGAACCGCCGCCCGCCGAGGCACCGCCGATCACCATCGACGAGCTCTATCGGACCCACCGCATGCAGATGGTGCGCATGGCCATCCTGCTCGTCGACGACATGGCCAGCGCCGAGGACGTCGTGCAGGAGGCGTTCGCCGGGCTGTACCGGAACTGGGGGAACCTGCGCGACCGCAACGCCGCCATCGGCTACCTGCGGACCGCCGTGGTGAACGGATCCCGGTCGATGCTGCGGCGTCGGCGGACCGCCCGGGCCTATGTGCCGCCGGACCCGGGGACGGCCCGGTCGGCCGAGTCGCTGGCCCTGCTGTCCACCGAACATCAGGCCGTGGTCAGTGCCCTCGGCGACCTGGCCCCCCGCCAGCGTGAGGTTCTGGTCCTGCGCTACTACGGCGGGCTGTCCGAGGCGGAAATCGCGGAGGCCACCGGCCTGTCCAAGGGCACCGTCAAGTCGACGGCCAGCCGGGCCGTCGCCAAGCTCGGCGACATCATGCGATCGGCACACTCGTGACCGTGGGCCCCGGCCCACCCGGCGGCTCCGGTGGGCAGAGCCGTCCCGAGGCCCCGCGGCCCGGGGAAGGGACCGGGCGTCCGGGAAGCGGGAGCGGTCAGGGTTCGTCCCGGGGCCCGGCGCCCCCCGGCTCGGCCGAGGACTCGCGCGCCGAGGTCGTCCTCTCCCAGGCGCTGCACGCGATGGCCGGTGGTCAGTCCGGGGGTCAAGCCGGGTCCGGCGGCCGCGTGTCGCCCCGCCTGTCCACCGGGCAGTTGGTGCTGCTCGCGGCGATCGTCGGACTGCTCGTCGGGATCGGGGCCGGTCTACTTTCCCTGCTGCTCTGAGGTTGCCTTGGGCTCCCCTATCTGTGCACGGAAGTTGTACAGAATTACCCTTGAGACATGTCCGACTCCGAGCTTGGGCCCGTTCTGTCGGTCTCCGATGCCCGCGCCCGACTCACCGGCATCCTGCGCGCGTTCCGAACGGATTCGTCGGCAGTCGATCCCATCGTCATCGGTTCGCACCGCAGGGCCGACGCCGTGCTGGTGCCGTACGCCCGTTACCGCGAGCTGACCGCGAGTCAGCGTGCCGGCCCGCTGCTCCCGGAGCTACGACGACGTCGCGCCCTTGTCGAGCGGCTTGCGCGGGCCAACCGTGTGGAACGGGTGCAGGTCTTCGGCTCGGTCGCCCGCGGGGATGACGACGCGACGAGCGATCTCGACCTGCTCGTCGAGCCAGCCGCGAATGCGACCCTGTTCGATCTCGCGCAGCTCGAAATGGATCTCGAGGCTCTGTTCGATCGTCCGGTCGACGTGGTGTCGATCCGTTCACTCGACGCGCGGCGCGACGCCGGCATCTTCGCTGAGGCGATCCCGCTGTGACAGAAGCCGAGCGGATGGACCGCTGGCTCGCCGACCTCCTTGGCACCCTCGATACCGCTGCCGAACTTGCGGAACGGGGCCGCGATGCGTTCGACTCCGACGCCGCCCTTCCGCTCGCTTTCGAAGCACTCTCGAACCGTGCGGGCGAGCTCGCAAAGCGGCTGGCCGCTGCCGAGCCGAGCAGGTTCGGCGAGCCCGTGTGGGCGCAAGCGACCCGTATTCGCGACTTCGTGGTGCACCACTACGACCGCATCGATCGCGACGCGCTCTGCAGACGGTGATGCAGAGCTTCCCGCAATTGCGCACGGCCGCGGCCGAACACCGGCCGCATCACGTCCCTGGCGACCAGTGAAGGATTGTGGTCGCTGAGCGGGCACTGACCTTCACTCGTGGACGGAAGGTCGGTGCGGTCCATCCACATGTCCGAATCTGGTCCACAATCACCGAGAATGTGACACCCCGCCGAGCCGGAGCGGCCACCATCGGGCCGTGGCTGCATTCGATCCCGCGATTGCGCAAGCACTCTCGAAGCACGGCGGCGTCATCAGCCGCGCCCAATTGCTCAAGCTCGGCCTGAGCTCTTCGGCCATCGGCCGGCGCGTTCGGGCCGGAGAGTTCAAGCCGGTGGTCCCGGGTGTCTACCGACCGGCGACACTGCGGCTCACTCCGGAGCTGACGATTCGGGCTGTCGCGCTCCGGCTTGGCCCCACCTGTCTCATCGCGGGCAGATCGGCAGCCCGGTGGCACGGATTGACCAAAGCCGTCACCGAACCTGTTGCGGTCATCCTTCCGCCGGGCAGCTGGCCGTCCACGTTGTCCATTGTTCGCGCGGCTCGGCGCAGCATCGATCCTGCGGACCGAGTCGTCATCCGCGGCGTCGCCGTCACGGGGCGGGCGAGGACGGTGCTGGACTGCGCCGATTCACTGGACGCCGAGGACATCCGTGACGCCGCGCTGCAACGGGGCACCACCATCTGGTCGCTCGATCGGGCGCTCGAGCGTTATGGGCCGGGCCGTGGCCTGCTCAACGCTCGCCGGCTGGTCGACCTGGCCCGGGCCGGTGGGGTTTCGTCTCCCGAACGCCTGGCCCTGCACGCGTTGCTCAGGAACGGAACCGAGCAATGGACTGCCGGGGTTCGCGTGCAGCTGGGCCCCGCTGAGGAATACTGGCTCGACCTGGTCATCGAAGATCTCAAGCTGTGCGTCGAGGTCGATGGATGGAAGGTGCACTCCCAAGCGGAGGCGTTCCACACCGACCGCGACCGGCAGAACGTGCTCGCCCTTGCCGGCTGGACGGTGCTCCGGTACACGCCGCGGCGGCTCCGGACCGACCTGGACGGTGCCGTCAGCGAGATTCTCGCCATGGCCGCCAAGCTCCATCAACGACGCAATTCCCAACCACAACGATCGAAGAATATTGCTCGGTGAGCGGGCACTGACCTTCACTCGGCCACGCGCCGAAGACCTCAAGCCCGAGCCGTCAGCGGGAGAACATCGACCCCGGATTGAACAGATCCTGCGGATCCAGCGCTCGCTTGATCGCCCGGTGCACCTGCAGCGAAACCGGCCCGGCCTCGCGGGCGAGGAAGTCCTGCTTGATCCGACCGATGCCGTGCTCGCCGGTGACCGTGCCGCCGAGCGCCCGCCCGGCGTCCAGGATCCGGCCGAACGCGTCGGCTGCCCGCGTCACCTGGGAGGGGTCGCCGGCCTCGTACACGATCGTCGGGTGCATGTTGCCGTCACCGGCATGCCCGACCACCCCGATGGTCAAGTCAACGTCGGCGGCGATCTCCGCGCAGGCGTGGATCAGCTTGGCCATCTCGGTGCGCGGCACCGCGACGTCGTCGGTGAGCCAGGTGCCCAGCACCTCCAGTGAGGTGAGCACCGCCCGGCGAGCCTGCAGCAGCATCCGACCCTCGGCCAGGTCCTCGGTGACGTAGTGGAACACTGCGC
>JBIOVW010000366.1:0-8053 GCA_044867945.1 Nakamurella sp.
GGTGGTGCCCGTGCCTGGCTCCCCACACTCGCGATACCGGATCCTGGAGACGCTGCGGGCGTACGGACAGGCACAGGTGCAGGCCGACTCGGCAGCCGCGGCGCTTGCCCGGCGGCACGCGCAGTACTACGTCGACCTCGCCGAGCACGCCGCCGCCGGCGTGCAGGGCCCGGACGAGCAGGCCTGGGTGGACCAGACGTTGCCCGACTACGACAACCTCCGCGCCGCCTACCGCCACGCCATCGCCGAGTCGGACATCGACCTCGCGCTGCGCCTGGTCACGGCCGTGCCCGAGTTCGTGCACCTGCGGATCGGCTATGAGGCGTCCGAATGGGCCGAGCGGCTGCTCGATTCCGTCGACTCCGATCACCCGAGGTACCCGGCGGCCGTGGGGTTCGCCGCCCGCGGGGCGTGGAACCGCGGCGACTTCCGCCGGGCCCGGGAGCTGGCCCGGCGAGCGCAGGACCGCGATCCGCCCGCCGGGACCCCGCGCATCGCCTACCCGCGGGACGTGCTCGCCGACGTGGCGCTGCCCGAGGGCGATCCCGACTCCACCCTGCGTTACTACGCGGCGGAGGCCGACCGGGCCAGGGCGCGGTCCGACGCCAACCGGCTGGTGTGGTCGCTGCACTGCTACGCGGTGTGCCAGGCGGTCTGTCGCCGGCCCCGCCTCGGGGTGCCGGCCGCGCGGGAGAGTCTCGACGTGGCGGACGGCACCGCCAATCCCACGTCCCTGGCCATCGCCAGGTACGCGCTCGGGCTCGTGCTGAAGAAGTCCGAGCCCGACCAAGCGCTGACCCTGCTCGACGAGGCCGCCCGAATCGCCGGTTCCGTGCGGAACCGGTGGTGGGAGGGTGTGGCGCTGATGGAGGCCGCGGCGACCCGAGCGGTGCATGGCGACCCCCGGGTGGCCGCCCGGGCCTTCGTCCGGGTCCTTGATCTCTGGGACCGCATCGGCGACCGCACCCAGCAGTGGCAGAACCTGCGTTACGTGGCTCGCCTGCTCCGCCGGCTGGGTTCCGCCGACGACGCCGCGGAGCTGTTCGCCGTCCTGGAGAGCGCCAACGAGCAGGCGTCGATCACCCCGCGCGCGTCGCTGGGCGTCGGACCTGCAATCCGGATTCAACCGACGGCGGTGCTGCGGGCGCGAGCCATGCTCGACCGGCTTGGCTGAACTCGCCCCGGCTTGCATGGACGTGCAGCCGCAGTGCATCCGAACTGCAAGGCCCGTCCCGGATCGTCATGGCATCGCGGAACCTACCGCGCGACATCCGGAGGAGGGCTCCCGTGACCATCACCACCGACCCGATCACCACCGACCCGATCGCGGCCGACCAGGCGGTCAAGGCCAAGCACCGCGCTTTGTGGGCGTTGGGCGACTATCCTGCCGTGGCAACCTATGTCATCTCCGAACTCGGCCCGATTCTGGTCGCCGCGTCCGGCGTGCGGCCCGGCCAGCGGGTGCTCGACGTCGCCGCGGGGTCGGGTAACGCGGCCATCCCCGCCGCGCTGGTAGGCGCGGACGTCGTGGCCTCCGACCTCACCCCGGAGCTGCTGGCCGCCGGGCGGGAGATCGCGGCCGGCAAGGGTGCACAGCTGGAGTGGGACGAGGGGGACGCGGAGGCGTTGCCGTACCCGGACGGCTCCTTCGACGTCGTGCTGTCCTGCGTCGGGGTGATGTTCGCCCCGCATCACCGGCGGGCCGCCGACGAACTGCTGCGGGTCGCCCGGCCGGGTGGCACCATCGGGCTGCTCAGTTGGACGCCGGCCGGTTTCATCGGCGAGATGTTCCGCACCATGAAGCCCTACGCGCCCCCGCCGCCGCCCGGCGCGCAGCCCCCGCCGCTGTGGGGCGACGAGGATCACGTGCGGGCACTGTTCGGTGACCGGGTCACCGACGTGGTCGCCCGCCGGCAGACGATCACCATCGGCCGCTTTCCCACGCCGCGGGCGTTCCGGGACTTCTTCAAGGCGACCTACGGCCCCACCATCGCCACCTACCGTCATATCGGAGCGGACTCCGAACGTGCGGCCGCGCTGGACCGCGATCTCGTCGCGCTCGCCGAACGGTACGACCGGGGGACCGCAACCACGGTCATGGACTGGGAGTTCCTGCTGCTGACCGCCCGCACCTGCGGCTGACCCGGCTGGATGACGACCCGTGAGAATGGAAGGCTCACCGATGTTGGATTTCTCGTCGTCCGATGTCTTGTCGTACGATTCCCGGTCAACGCCGGGAACATTCGCCGATCGCGTGCGCCGTACGACGCAGCAGGCGGTCGAGTTGCCCGCAGAGCTGTATATGCGTCTGCTGTTTCGAGCACAGGAGTTGAATGCGGCCGGCCTCAAGGCCTACGGTCTGCTGGTCGGGGACCCGCGACGGCCGGGCTTTCCGTTCCGGGCGGTCGACGTGGTGGTGCTGGACCCGCACCGGAACCGGCGCAACGAACCGGGCAATCGGGCGGCGTTCCACGCCCAGGGCAGCTACTTTCGCGTCTACGAGGACGCGGGCTTCGTCGCCGACCCCATCGACCTGCTGCGGGCCTGGCAGCGGATCGAGCGGGCCGGGCTGGAACCGATCGCCGCGTTCCATGTGCACCGCCGCCAGCCGGCCAACTTCTCCTGCATCGACTACCGTTTGCACAACCCGGCTTTCGCCTGGCACCTGATCATCTCGCTGCGCGACCCGGCCGATCCGGACGTGCGGCCCTTCCTGGTCCGCAAGGACCCGGATGAGCTGGGAATCGACGAGCACGACGACCTGGAGGGCAGCGAACGGTCCTACCAGGGGCCCGAAGTCACCCCGCTCGGATTGGTGGTGACCGGCTCACCACCGATGAGATCCTAGCGGCTGGTCGTGGGGGCGCCGTTGTTGCGGCGGTCCTCCTGCTTGGTGATGTCCCGCCTGGCCGATTCGCGGGCGCGGCGGCGCGCCTGCTTGAGGTAGCTGTCGGCCGGAATGTCGCCGTTGATCCATCGGGCGGAGAGATCGTCGAGCGCCGGTCCGGTGATGGGCTTGCTCACTGGTCGCTGGTTCGCTCTGTCAGCGAGCCCGCCCGCCCACCCTGCGCCCACGACGACCACCTCCTCGGGTGTCAAGAATACGATCAGCGCGGCACGGTCGCGTCGAGTGCGGCGCGAGCCGACGCGACCAGCTTGGCCAGCACGCGGACAGTGGCGATGTCCTTCTCGGAGAAGGCGTCGACCCGGGGCGAATCAACCGTCAGCATGCCGAACGGACGGTCGTCCGTGCGGACGGAGAACGCGATGACCGAGCGGTAGCTGCTGTCCGGCGACGGCCGCACCGTCGGGTTCGTCCGGGCGTCGGCGACGTAGACGAACTCGCCGCTGGTGATCAACTTGATGACCGCGCGCGCGGCCGAGCTTCCTGGTTCGAACCGGGCGCGCTGCGTCGTGGGACCGTTGGCGAACATGCGGGTCACCACGCCGTCGACCAACTCGTAGTAGGCCGCCCGGGTGGCGGGGGTGAGCAGGTCGCACAGCGCCTCGACGGCAAGTGTGTACACGCTGGCGAACAGCGTCCTGCGCTGCTGCCGATCCGGGGTGACGAGCATCCGGGCGACCACGTCGGCGATGGGCGTGAGGGTGTAATTGACGAGCTGCCCGTACTCGGCGACCGCGTCCTCGCGGTCCTGCCTGGCCTGCTCCTGCGCGCGTTCCGCCTGCCTTTGCTCATCGTCCCGGATCGCCATGTCGAGCCGTTCGACCAGGGCAACAGCGACCAGGCAGGCCGCGGCCGCCACTGCGAGGCCGAGGTGCGCGGCGGTGCCCGCTCCGAAGCCGAACAGGCTCGCGCCGGCCACCAGCGCGATCTTGACGAGGGTGAACCACGTCCTGCGGTGCGGGATCGCGGCGACCGTGTGCAGCCACGCAAGGTGCGATCGGACGCTCGGTGGGCTGTTCGACGTCGGCTCCGGCGGGCCGCCGACGGGTTCGGTGGTGGTGGGACTGGTGCTCACAACACATTGTGTCGCTTCGAAATCATTTCCACCACCATCCGTGGGATGGTGCCGGCATGGGCCTGGGCCCGGAGGGCCCGGAGCGACGCCTACCCGACGGGCTCGCGCCCACGGGCGGACATCGGAACGTAGTCGCGCGCGGTCGGTCCGGTGTAGACCTGCCGTGGTCGGCCGATCTTGGTCGTCGGATCGTTGATCATCTCGCGCCAGTGGGCGATCCAACCCGGGAGTCGCCCGAGTGCGAACAGGACGGTGAACATGTTGGCCGGGAAGCCCATCGCCTGATAGATCAGCCCGGAGTAGAAGTCGAGGTTCGGATACAGCTGGCGGGACAGGAAGTAGTCGTCCGACAGCGCGACGGCCTCAAGCGTCTGGGCGAGTTCCAGCAGCTCATCCCGGGCGCCCAGGTCGTCGAGCACCTCACGGGCGCTGGCCTTGACCAACGCCGCCCGCGGGTCGTATCGCTTGTAGACCCGGTGCCCGAATCCCATCAGCCGGACGCCCGGCTCCTTCTTCTTGACCCGCTCGACGAAGGCCTTGACGTCACCACCATCTCGACGGATACGTTCGAGCATCTCCAGCACGGCCCGATCGGCCCCACCGTGCAGCGGGCCGAGCAGGGCGTTGATGCCTGCCGAAATCGAGGCGTACAGGTTGGTGTGGGCCGAACCGACGAGCCGGACGGTCGCCGTCGAGCAGTTCTGCTCGTCGTCGGCGTGCAGGATGAGCAGCCGGTCCAGGGCGCGGACCAGCTTGGGATTCACCTCGTACGGTTCGGCCGGAAAACCGAAGCACATCCGCAGGAAGTTCTCCAGGTAACCGAGGGAGTTGTCCGGGTACAGCAGGGGTTGCCCCACCGACTTGCGGTACGCGTAGGCGGCGATCGTCGGCAGCTTCGCCAGCAGCCGCACCGAGGACAGCTCCACCTGCTCGGGGTGGAACGGGTTCAACGCGTCCCCATGGAACGTGGACAACGCGCTCACCGCGCTGGACAGCACCGACACCGGGTCGGCGTTGCGGGGGAATCCGTCGAAGAAGTGCTTGAGGTCCTCGTGCAACATCGTGTGCCGGCTGATCCGTCGGGTGAACGCCTGCAATTCGGCCCGGCTCGGCAACTCGCCGTTGATCAACAGGTAGCTGGTCTCCAGGAAGCTCGACGACTCGGCGAGCCGCTCGATGGGATACCCGCGGTAGCGGAGAATCCCGGCCTCCCCATCGATGTAGGTGACGGCCGACGTGGTCGACCCGGTGTTGGCGTAACCCCGATCGAGGGTGACCACGCCCAGCGTGGACAGCAGCCCGGAGATCTGCAGCCCGGAGGGGCCGGCGGTACCCCGGACGACCTTGGCCTCCAGTCGCCCGCCTACCTCTGTGCGTTCTGCCATCGATCCGGCCTCTCGCTCCGTTCTTTCACGGACAGGATCATCGTGGCATGCCGCGCAAGCCCGGTCCGGCGGGCGCGGGGAGACGCTCTCACACCACCGGCGGCGGGGTTGCGGTCGGCGCCGTGAGCACGTCCTGCGGGACGATCTGCTTCGCCTGCGACGGGCTGCTCCACAGCAACTGGGCCAGGGCTCCGCCGCCGCGGTTGTAGTACTCGAGGCGCAGGTCGTAGGGCACACCGGCGGTCAGCGTGATGGTTCCGCTGTGTTCGATCGGTCCCTGATCGACCCAGTTGTCCACCAGCAGAACGTTGTCGACCCACAGCCGCGAACCATCGTCGCAGTTGGTGTAGAACCGGTACGTCTGGCTGTCCCGGGGCGTCACCCGGCCGGTCCACCGCACGCTGATCAGCTCCGCGCCGACGTTGGGATCGGCGAAACCGTTGCCCCAGTTGAAATTCACCGTCGGATCCGGACGGATCCGGGCGGGCCCGGTGAGGGTGATGCCGACGAAGTACTCGCCGCGGAGTCCGGCCCGTGGCCGGGACAGGTGATCGGCGGGTACCACGGCCTTGGGGGTGGAGGCGCTGGACCACAGCAACCGGGCAAGCGCACTGCCGCCGTTGTCGTAGAACTCCATCCGTAGATCGTGGCGACCCGCGGACAGCGCGATGGTGCCGCTGTTCTCGACGACGCCGTGATCGGTCCAGTCGTCGACGAGTGGGACGCCGTCCACCCACAGCCGGGCACCGTCGTCGGTCTGGGTGTAGAACCGGTAGGTCCCCGACCGGTCCGCGAGGACCCGCCCGGTCCAGCGGACGGAGAACTGATCGGCGCCGAGGTTCGGTGATGGGCGGCCGGTTCCGAAGTCGATGTCGATCCTCGGCTCGGTTCGGCTGAGGGTCGAGCCGGTGAAGTCCCTGTTGTCGAAATATGTGGCATCGACACCCGCGGTCGGGTCCGGCAGCACGGTGTACTCGCGGTAGAAGATCAACGGCCCGGCCTCCCCGGGCGCGGCGGCTTCGGAGGGCAGGAACAGCGAAACCGCAACCGCCGGCCTCCCGGAAGGCGCTCTGATCGTCGTCACGCTCGGGTTGGCGAATGCCGCGCTGCCGCCGTGTGTGGTGATCGGAAGATACGCGATCGACCCGGTCTGCCAGGTGTTCAGGTACACCCGCCAGGTGCCGAAATCACCTTTGCGGTATTGCACCTCGTGCACCGAGTAGCGGCCGTTGTCGTAGCAGATGGTGTCCCGGTCGCCGATGTTGCCGTTGACCTGCTGACCCTGCGCAGCCGCGGCCGCGGTGATCCGGGCGTCCAGGGCGGTGTCCGCGACGGCGGTCCAGCCGGTGAAGTTGGTCAGCCGACCCCTTGCCTGCCGGTCGAGGTCGCAGTTGCGGTTGTAGTGGAAGCCGACGTCGATGACCGAGTGGTCGATATCCGGGGTGAGCGAGGCCGAGTAGATGGTCGGCGTGCCCTCGAAGCAGTTCGACAACGTACGGGCGGGTGTTGCGTCGCGGTCGAACGACCCGGCCAGCAGCGCCGCCAGGCTGGGATAGTGCCGCAGCCGGACGCGGGCACCGGAACCGGCCTGGTTGTTGTACTCGACGGCGGTCAGGAAACCGCCGGTCGGCAGCGCGACGATGGTCGGCTGCGTCGCCTGGGGGTCCAGCGTTCGCCGGAACCTCCAGTTGAGCAGGTCGCTGCTGGTGGCGAGCTTGACCTCGTCACCGGTGTGGTACACGCCGAGGTAGCCGCCGGCGGGGTGGTCGATGACGGTCAGGGTGTCCATCCGGTTGCCCACGTCGTCGTGCACGCCGTAGCGGTATCCGGCGGCGGCGGTCACCGTGCCGATGATCGAAGCCAGGGTGATGCTCGTTGCCATGGGCCCGCGCTCCTTCGCTCGCCGAGTTCACCCAGGCCCGGGTCAGGCACGATCACCGGGGACCATCAAGTTCCCGAGGCCTCGGCTTGAGCCACGCCTCGACCGCCTCACCGTGGCCCGCGACTGCGTCGGCAACCGCCGCCATCTGATCCCGGCCGCCATCGAACGCCTCTCGCGCGGCGTGGACCCAGCTGTGCGCGCAATCGCGGTTCACCTGCATCCCGCGATGGAGCAGGTCGAAGTACCGGTCGACGGCTGTGACGAGGGCTGCACTCGGCCACGGCCAGGTCGGCGCTGTGGACGGGGTCATCGTGATCGCTCCCTCAACATCGGGTCGGAGGTGGCAGATTTCGCCCGGCCGTTACGCGTCAAGGCGGCTCAACAGGTCGTTCGCCGCCTCCTTGAGCTCCTCGGCATAGCGCTGATCCTGATGGGTCTGTTCCTCGTATGTTGACAGCCGATCGCTGACCCGGACCAGCAGCGAGGCGAACGCCCGAACCTCGGCCTCCGTCAGGTTCACCTGTTGAGCCATGACCTGATTCCTTTCAACGCCGTACGGGGTAGAACAGGACGATTCGTCCAGCATCCTGCGGACGGACCGACTCCACAAGTGGAGGTTGCCCCGGTTCCTGGCCCGCGCCGAGGACGAACGCGCGCATGCGCAGCTCGCGCCGACACCGGGGCCCGGTTGTCGCGGTGGGCTCCGACGGCCGGACGGGGCGACCCGCTGCAACCCGAGATGCCTTGCGGGGCAGGCAGTTGGACCGCCGGCCGGCGAATCTCTCCCGCGGCGCCACTTTGTCATG
>JBIOVW010000367.1:0-3009 GCA_044867945.1 Nakamurella sp.
GTGCTCACCCTGAGCTGCCCCGACAGCACCGGGATCGTCGCCCGGATCACCACCTTCCTGGCGGAGATCGGCGGCTGGATCACCGAGGCCGCGTACCACTCGGACGAGGAGTCCGGCCGCTTCTTCACCCGGCAGGAGGTCCGGGCCGGCTCGGTGTCGTTCCCGGTGGCCGAGCTGCGTCGGCGGTTCGGCGCGGTGGCCGGCGCACTGGACGCGGACAGCTGGCAGGTGGTGGACAGCGCCGACCGCAAGCGGATCGTGCTGATGGTGTCCCGCGAAGGCCATTGCCTGTACGAGCTGCTGTCCCGCTGGCATTCCGGCGAGCTGCCGGTGGACATCGGGGTCGTCATCGGCAACCGCACCGACCTGGAGCCGGTGGCGCGGTTGTTCGGCCTGCCGTTCCGGCACATCCCGGTACCGACCGACCCGGCCGGTAGGGCGGCGGCGTTCGAGCGGGTGCGGGTGGAGGCCGACATGCACGACCCGGACGCGATCGTGCTCGCCCGGTACATGCAGGTCATCCCGCCGTCGCTGTGCGAGGCGTGGGACGGCAGGCTGATCAACATCCACCACGGCTTCCTGCCCTCGTTCCGTGGCGCGCGGCCCTATCACCAGGCGTACGTGCGCGGCGTGAAGATGATCGGCGCGACCTGCCACTACGTGACACCGGAACTGGATGCCGGCCCGATCATCGACCAGGACGTCATCCGCGTCGACCACGCCGACTCCGCCGCCCACATGGTCCGGCTCGGCCGCGACATCGAGAAGGCGGTGCTGGCCCGCGGGCTGACCTACCACCTCGAGGACCGGGTGCTGCGCGACGGCCTGCGCACCATCGTCTTCGCCTGAGGCAGGCCATGCTCAGCAGGTTGCGGAGCATCAGCAGGCACCACACCGGCCGAAGCCCCGCACCCACCCGAACACCGGCGGGAATGCGGATCGGGCGGATCACGTTGCCCTACCGCAGGGGCCGGGTGACGATGGAACCGGCACATCAGAGAGCCCGACGGGCGGACGACACGGAGCGAACCGATGGGCGGCGAACCAGGCGAGCTGTACGAGCTACACCTGGAGCGGGACGAGATCGAGTTGCTGCACGACCCGGTGCTCATCGTCGCCCTTGACGGCTACATCGACGCCGGTTCCGGGGTGCGGCTGGCGGTCGAGCACCTGATGTCGATGCTGCCGCACACCATGATCGGCACCTTCGACGTCGACCAGCTGATCGACTACCGGGCCCGCCGGCCGATCCTGACCTACCAGCAGAACGCGTTCACCGCCTATCAGCAGCCCGAACTCCAGGTGCACGTGCTCACCGACACCGACGGCACCGCGTTCCTGCTGCTCACCGGCCCGGAGCCGGACAGCCAGTGGGAGCGGTTCATCGCCGCCGTCGGACAGATCGCCGACCGGTTCGCCGTGCGCCTGACCGTGGGTCTGATGGCCATCCCCATGGGAGTTCCGCACACCCGCCCGACCGGCATGTCCTCGCACGCCACCCGGCCCGGGCTGCTGCCCGAAAAGGAGGACTGGCTCGGCGTCATCCAGGTGCCCGGGCATGCGGTCGGCCTGCTCGAGTACCGGTTCGGCCGCGCGGGGCGGGACGCGATCGGGTTCGCCGCCCACGTCCCGCACTACATCGCCCGGTCCGACTACCCGGAAACGGCGCGCACCCTGGTCCAGGCCATCGCCGATGCCACCGGCCTGCTGCTGCCCACCAGTGAGCTGGACGAGGCGGCGGCCAAGGTTCGCACCGAACTGGCCAAGCAGATCGCGGACAACGCCGAGGTCGCCGAGGTCGTGCACGGGCTGGAGCAGCAGTACGACGCGTACGCCGCGGCCACCGGGCAGAGCCTGCTGGCCCAGTCGGCGCCGCTGCCCACCGCGGACGAGCTGGGCGCGCAGTTCGAGGCGTTCCTGGCCGATCGGGAACCGCCAAGCCCCTGATCCGACGGGGCGGGTCACAACCCGGCCACCTGCGGGTTCGGCGTACTGTGCGGCCTTGTGGCCTACGAGAATCCCACGCTGGCCCTGCCGGTCAAGGAGCACGGTCCGATACGGGCAATCGGCCTGCGCATCTTCATCGCGGTCATGTGCGTGGTCATCACGACCGTCGTGGTGTACGTCGAGCGGGCCGACTACCGGGATGTGGACGGCCAGATCGATACCTGGCTGGACGCGCTGTACTACGCCACCGTCACGTTGTCCACCACCGGTTACGGCGACATCACGCCGGTCACCCCGACCGCCCGGCTGGTCAACATCGTGGTCATCACCCCGCTGCGGTTCGTCTTCCTGATCGTCCTGGTCGGCACCACGATCGAGGTGCTGACCGAACGGAGTCGACAGCAATTCCGCACGAGCCGCTGGAGAAAGCGCGTGAAGAAACACACCGTCGTCATCGGATACGGCATGAAGGGCCGGTCGGCCGTGAAGACCCTGATCGACCAGGGCTATCCACCCGATCGGATCGTGGTGGTCGACAGCGACGGCGCGAACATCAAGGCGGCCACCGGGGACGGATGTGTCGGTGTGCTCGGCGACGCCCGGCGGGAGGAGGTGCTGAGGCAGGCGGCGCTGCCCAACGCCGAACGGGTCATCGTGGCCGCCGACCGGGACGACACCAGCGTCCTGGTGACCCTGACCGCCCGCCGGCTGGCCCCGAATGCCACCATCGCGGCGGCGGCACGGGAGGAACAGAACATCGCCGTGCTCCGGCAGGGCGGCGCCGACACCGTCATACCGACCGCGGAGTCCGCCGGCAGGCTGCTGGGCCTGTCGACGTTCGCCCCCAACGCCGGGCAGGTGATGGAGGACCTGCTGGAGCCCGTCGCCGGCCTGCAGATCGCCGAGCGCGAGGTGCGACCGGAGGACGTCGGGCTGGCGCCCGCCCGGCTGCATGCGCGCGGCGAGATCGTGCTGGCGGTGGTGCGCAACGGGGTCACCCACCGGTTCGACTCGGGCGGGGTGAAGGTGTTCCAGCCCGGTGACCGCATGGTGGTGATCAAG
>JBIOVW010000368.1:0-5454 GCA_044867945.1 Nakamurella sp.
CGGGGTGAACCAGTCTTGGGGTCGAAGGTATGGTCCGATCCGTATCAGCGCATTGACTTCGTCCCGTGGGTCCTCGATTCCGTCGAGATCGGGCGAGTACAGCATCAGAAAGTCGTGGTCCTCGAAAAGGTCATCGCGCAGCTCGTCCCAGTTGAAGTCGTCCGCGGTCGGCGGGAGTTCCTGGAGTTCCGACCAGATCGTGGGCCACGCATCACGGTCCTGCTCGAACGCGGCGGCCAACTCGATGATGAACCAAAGGGCGACTTCCTCTGCCGTGCAGCCTGGTCGTGGAAGTTCGCCGTCCTTGATCACGGCGGCGAGGTCGCCATAGGCCCGGAGTGCTCGTCGGCGCCAGCCCGCATCCCGACCGAGGGTGATGCGTGGGTAGCGATCGAACAGAAGCCATTTCGCTGGATGGTCTTGATCGAGGTCCTCGCGTCCCTGGTCAGGCAGCATTTCGGCGGCAACCATCAGAAGGTGGCGGGTCCGCGGAGAGATCGGATCGATGTCGGGCACCGATCGATCGTCCCACCAGCCGCCCTCCGGCGATGGTTGATTCTCTCGGTCAATGAGTGCGGATCGGCGGGGTCGAACGACTTTGAGGAGGTCCTGGACCAGTCGATGGATGGCTGGCGCGGCCCTCACAATCTGTTCTGCGGCGGTGTGCCTCACGTCAGGTCGACTGCTCGGATGGAGGTCCGGGTTGCGGCGTAGATGAACGGGCCCGGCTGGTCCAGGAACGACTGGATCTGCCGCCACTGAGTCATCAGGATCTCGATTTGGTTCCAGGTGCCGATGGCGTCGCGACCGGACAGGGTCACCATTCGGGCCGCATTGTCACGGACGGCTGCGATCTCGGCGCGATTGACGGCAATGTTCGCGTCCCGGGTGATGATGAGCCAGTGGTTGGCGGTCCACGATCGGGATCCATTCGATGTCCGGCACGGCCGGAGACACGATGGGGCAGGGCTCACGCCGACGATTGTGCAGAACGCCGCCTGGATCGCCCGGGTAGGTGACGTCGTGCGGACCTGGACGAGGAGCTTGCCACGGCCGAGCATGTCTGCGTCGATGTAGTACTGGACGTGGGCGTGCAGGGTCGTCCTGGTGAGACGGGATCGTCCGATGCTCACGCGGCCGAGGTGGCCCGGACCGAGTTCTCGTAGGCCAGGGCCCAGCGGACGTCGTCGGGGGTGAGGCCGAAGTCGCTGGCGATCTGCTCGACCGCCTCGCCGGCTTGGTCGTGTTTCCAAAGGACGTCGGTGCTGATCCCGCCGATCGCGGGTTTCCCGAAGCGGACGTCAGGGGTCATCCGAACGGGGGAATTGGGGTCGTCGTGCGGTCGCCAGCCGGCGGCGATGTCGCCTTCCCAGGTGACCCGGTCGACGAAGAGCTGCGAGGGGCCGGTGAGGATGAGTTGGCCGCCGGCCACGGCAACCAGGCAGAAGTCGGGATCCAGACCGGCCTGGTCCTGTGCCTGCATGACCAAGTTGCGGCCGTTGACGAACGGCCGGTGATGCGCCAGCGGGTAAGCGACACCCAGGTCAGCGCGGAGCAGATCGATGAAGGTACGCAGTTCCGTCATGGGCACGCGAGTGTTGCGGTAGGAACGGAGCAGCCCGGCTTCGACAAACTCCGCCCAGCTGACGGCACGGCTGCCATTGGGTTCGATGCGGATGACCGGACGGTAGGTCTTCCCGCGGCGTTGGCCGCCTTCGAGCCAGTAGTGCAGGGTGCTCTGGGGTACCCGAAGCAGCCGGGCCGCCTCGGCCTCGGTGTACATCTCGCGTTCCAAGACGCTGATCTGGGACATCGTTGCCAGTGTGACATGCGCTGGGTCCTGATCGTAGTCACCATATGGTCGTGAACATGCAGCCTCCCGGCGTTCGGCGCTGGGAGGCGAGCTGCGTCTGTGACCAGGCTTTGAGTGCGGGCCGGTCAGCCCACCAGTTCGGACGCCGGGGGGACACCCTTGTTGTACAGGCAGGATTCGATATCGCCGTCATAGCCAAGGCTGTAGGCGGCGATCCGCTGGGTGTCGGTGCCGTGGTCACCGGGCTCGTTGAGCTCCGCCAGCGCGGTGACGATTGTCGCGTACCGACCGGGGTCGGCGGTCAGGTAGCCATCCTGCTCAGCCTTGGCCAAAGTGGCTCCGGCGAGGCAGTCGGCCTGCAACTCGTTCCGCATGGTGTCGTATCCTGGAGGTGAGGCCCCGCCCTCACGATCGGCCCGGAAGCGGGCTTGTGCCGCGTGCCCGAATTCATGCGCGACGGTGGCGTAGATCGCCGCATCGCCGAAGACTGCCTCTTGCCGGAAGAGGACCAAATCCCAGGCCAAGAAGCCGCTTCCGGAGCCGTCGGGGCAGAAGAATGCGTTGCGTGCGTTGTCGTAATCTGCGTGACAGTCGGCCACGTGACCTCGTGCGGAGTCGTAGAAGCCGTCACCGTTGTACCGGTCCGGGGTCCACCAGTGGACCGGGTCGCCCTGGTCGTCGTGCCAGGACGCGAACAGGTCCACCCAATACGTGTTCACCACGTTGGACGCGTGGGCGGTCGTGGCCTTGATCTCGGCGTCGGTCGCGTCCGGGGGTGAGGTTTCGTCGCTGGCGGTGGTATCGGGATCCGGCCGTGACTGCTGGGAAGACGTGGGCATCCGAGTTGGCGCCTCCGTGTGTGTCTCGGTAGCAGGCGGATGGACCGTCTCGGTGACGGTCACAGTCGCCGTGGAGTCGGAACTCTCGGTCTCGGTCTGCGTCACAACGGACGGCGCACTGGAGACGTGGGTGGCCTGGCCGGCGGTGGCGGAGCCACACGCGGTGAGAAGGATGCCGGTTGCTGCCAGGAGCCCGACCGTCCTGATTGATCTGTTCACTTCAGCGAGTCCTTTTGCAGTGCGGCCGGTTTGCGGGACCGGCCAGTGGGGCGCCCGTGCGGCGAGACGACGAGGTCGAGGAAGGTTGGGCGGTGACACCCGCCGGCTGGGCAGCTGGGGCCCGGCACGCATGCGGAGCGGTCGCCGTCCTCCGCACCGGTCACTCCATGCAAACCCTCCCCGGAGCGGACTCCGGGATCGGGTCAGCGGCTCCCGCAGCGGAAGAAGGCGACACCCCCAGGCGTCGAAGCCGGAACGGTAGTGGACCTTGCTCTACCACACTTGCTGCCGATGACCTGGTGTCGGCACGACTGCCGCAACAGTGAGACCAGCAGTGGAGCGGCTTCGGCAAACCGATCAGTCGTCGTGCCCGATCAGTTCGTGGCTGTAGATCTGGACCTGCGGCGCGGTGGTGGACCCGCCGATGGTCGTGCTGTAGGTCTTCGCGCCGGTCACCTTGACGTACATCTTCAACAGGTCGTCTTCGACGATGTCGGCGACCTGCCCCGAGTCGGCGGCGCCGACCAACGTGTTCACGTCGTACTTGTAGGCGTACTCCTGCTGCTCACCGCCGGTGTTGGCGCGGAACCCGGACGTGCCGGTGGCCGAGTCGAACTGCGTCACCTTGCCGTAGACGACGTACTTCTCGCCGACGTGGGACTTGGGATCCTTGGCCACGAGCGCCCATGTGCGGTCATCGATCTCCTGGTACGTGGACAGATCGGCATCGGCCGCAGCCGCCGCAGCGGCAGCCTCCGCCGCCACACGGGCCGCCTCGGCATCCGCCGCCGCCTTGGCCTGCGCCGCCTGGCGAGCCGTCGCCTGCTCCGGGGACTCGCCCACGGTGAGTGAGACGACCCGGCCGGGCTCGACCTGTGTGCCGGCCGCCGGATCCTGGGTCAACACGCCGAACGCCGGATTGGAGGTGTCACCGGTGACGCTGGCCACGAGGCCGACCGTTTTCAGCTTGGACGCCGCGACCGCGGGGACGGATCCGGCCAACGACGGCACGGTGACCTTGGTGACGGTCGGGGTAGTCTCCTCCGAACTGGACGAGCTGGACGATACCGAGGCCTGATCCCCCGCGGCTGATGCGGATCCGCAAGCCGAGAGTCCGCCGATGGCGAGCACGGCCGCCACGGCTCCGCCGATGATGACATTCTTGCGCTTCATTACTTCGTCCATTCGGTTGATGGCCTTGGAACGTGCTTCCCAGGGCAGAGGTGAGTGATTGAGGTTCGGGTCATTGGTCTGTCAGGTCGGCGGCATTCACGGTCGTGGAGGCCGGATGCGATGTCGCCTCAAGGCCGCCGCAGAACGAATTGATCATGGTCGGACGCGCTGCCGCGGCTGAACTTCACCAGCAACGAGGTGATCTCGCCCATGGCATCGGTTCAAGGTGAAGCAACCGCCTGATCGGCCGGGGCCAGGGTGGGGCCGGCGATGCAGCCGTCTTGCACCTCGCACTCCGGGCGGTCGTCCGGAGGCATCGCCCGCCCTCGCCGTCGTGCCAGAATCGGCGATGTGCAGCGTGCGCAACCTCCTGCGCCGGCTTGGCCGGGTCGAACCCGGCCGGTTCAGAGGGCTTCCGCCGGGGAGTCGTGCGGATCGTCAGCTCAACAACTTGGCCTTCGCCGAAGCGAATTCGTCGTCGCTGAGCAGCCCGGCCTGCTTCATCTCGCCGAGCCTGGTCAGTTTGGCCATGAGGTCGTCACCGGCTGGTGCGGCGGACGCAGCCGGGGCGGGAACGGATCCGATGTTGACGGCTCCGGCACGACGGGACTCCAGATCACGATGATGCGCCCGGTCGTTCCAGTGCTGCCGCACGGCGTTGGCCTGGTTCAGGACGATGGTCCGGACGGTCTTGGGGTCCTTGACAGCTTTGAGCACCAGCACCTGCTGCCCGTAGTCGGCCGCCGCCTGCGGATCCAGTTTGAGGGTCAGATCGCCGACAACGCGAGCCCGCTGGGTCATGCTCTGGGCCAGGTCGACGTCGCGCACCGCCCACAGCGGCACAGCCTCCTCCCGGTTTGAGAGCATGCCGGACGCGAAGTAGACCGCATCCTCGGTCACCTTGTAGCCTGCCTTGACCACTCTGCCGCCGGTGGCCATGTTGGTCAAGTCGCTCGAGGCGCCCTCCCAGAGAACAGTTGTCGACGTGAGATTCATGTCGAGTGCGTTGAAACTAATTTCGGTCATTGCTGTGTCCTTTCAATCGACGTTGATTGGTTGGGGTTGGGCCGAGGCGGCACCGCTCGTTGCCCTTCTGCATTGGAAGACGACCGGCCCATGAGCCGATCACGCGGGTATCTTGTGATACCGGTCATATCGGGCATGTGGCCTTTTGACCCTTGACAATTCTTGGTGGCTGTACAGCCTCCGCTTGGGCGACGGACGAAATGGATGGGCTACGGCTGCCGGACTCGATCCCCGGTCTGGGCAGCGCTAGTACGGCGCCGACGAGGGCGTCGATGTCGACGCGGACCGTGAAGACGGATTCGCCCAAGGCCTACTCACGATCGGCGGAGCATCGGGGAGTGACCGACCTACCGGCACTCGGCGCCACACCCGCCCGTCAGCCTG
>JBIOVW010000369.1:0-2886 GCA_044867945.1 Nakamurella sp.
GGTTAGAAGGCGTCTCGAGCCTCTCACGCACCGCTTTGCCTCATAGGCATCTCGAGCCTCTCACGCACCGCTTTGCCTCGTAAGGGCGTCGGAGCGCACTTGAGGCTCAGATCTCCGGGAGTAGGCGAGCAGCGGCCCTGTAATCAGGGCTTTTTCTCGGCCTCATATCGTCGGAAATGCGTTGAGATATGATAGGCTGTGGGGGTGAGTCAGGCCGAGTTCGAGGGGATGCCGCAACCGGGTGTGCTGGCCCTGGGCACCTGCGACGGGCAGGTCCTGGTGACCTGCGGACGGGCCCTGCTATACCGCTACGACGTCGTGGACACCGGGATGCGCAACCTGGCGATCGTGGCCTTGACCGACGCCGGCCGGCGGGTGGACGAGGTCGCGCGGGTGTTCGGGTTGACCGCGACGTACGTGTCGATGCTGCGCGGGCGGGCCCGCCAGGACGGCTCGGCCGGGCTGGTGCGCCGCCGGGGCCGCCCGCCCAAGCTGTCCGAGCGTCAGGTCAACCAGGCCCGGGTGTGGGCGGGGTTGGGGTGGACCCGCCAGGCGATCGCCGAGCGGCTGGGGGTGGCCCGCTCGGTGATCAGCGAGCTGCTCACCCGGGTCGGCCCGGTCCCCGCCCCGGTGCAGCAGGTCCTGCCCGGCACCGGGGAGCCCGAGCCCGAGCCAGACACCGAGCCCGAGACCGTGGTAGCCGATCCGGATGAGCGCCAAGCGGGCCGGCCCGAGGCCGAGCCGGCGGGCCGCGAGCCGGCGCCCGGGGCATCCGACTCGTTCACGGGGTCGGCGCGGATCACCACCGGTGCCTACCAGTGTCGCTACGCCGGGGCGATGCTGCTGCATCCCTACCTGCACCGGGTGGGCGCCGAGGCGATCTTCGCCACCGTGACCGGTGGGCCGGCCCGCCGCTATGACGACCTGGGCGTGTTGACCAGCGCGACCCTCGGCTTCGGGCTGGGCATCGACACGGTCGAGGGCACCAAGCACCTGCGCCGGGCCGATGCCGGCGTGGCGGTCGGGCTGGCGAGCATCCCCGAACTGAAGACGCTGCGGGCCCGCCTGGGCGCGTTGGCCGACGGCGCCGACCCGCTGGAGCTGCAACGCGCGTTCGCCGCCGGGATGCTGGCCACCGACCCGGCCGCGGCGGCGGTGTACTTCGTCGATGACCATTTCGTGCCCTACGCCGGGGCCCGCCCGGTGGCCAAAGGGTGGAACACCAAACGCCGCCACGCCCAGCCCGGGCGCGATGACACGCTGCTGGTGGACGCCCGCGGGCGCGCCGTGGTGTTCAGCTCCGGCGAGCCGACGGGGCTCAGTTCCAGCCTGCCCGAGGTGTTGGCCCAACTACGGCAGGTGATCGGCCCGCGCGCGCCGGTGCTGCTCGGCTTCGACCGGGGCGGGGCCTACCCAGCCGTGTTCACCGCCTGCCGCGACGCCGGCGCGCACTGGGTCACCTACCGGCGCGCCCCCCTGGTCGAAGCCACCGCCACGCCGCGACGCTCCTGGACGGTGCGCGACGGGCGACGGATCAGCGTGACCCTGGCCGACGAGACGGTGCAGCTCAAGGAGTACGGCACCGCCCGCCAGCTGACCCTGTTCGAAGCCGGTGCGCCGGTGCTGCAGGTGCTCACCTCGGACACCGCCGCCACCGGCGCGTCCCTGCTGTGCTGGCTGCGGGCCCGGTGGCGGATCGAGAACATGTTCAAGTACGCCGCCGCCCACAACGGCATCGACGCGCTGGCCGACTACACGATGGACATCGGCCCGGACACCCGCAAGGTCACCAACCCGGCCCGGGTCGCGGCCCGCAAGGCCGTGGCCGCCGCCCAGGCTGAGCTGGTCGCCGCCGAACGGGCGCTGCCGCAGTTGTTGGCCGGGCCGGGCACCCCCAAGGCGCTCAACGCCGCCCTGCCCGCCGCGCACCAGCGGATCGCGGACGCCGCCGCCGCGCTGGACCAGGCCAAGACCGCGCTCAAACCCATCCCGGCCAAAGTCCTGGCCACCGACCTGGACCCGGACGCGACACGAGCCCGTCCCCGCCTGGCCCGCCGCGGCCTGCAAATGGTGCTGCGGCTACTGGCCTTCAACGCCGAAGCGTGGCTGGCCGAGCACTTCAACGCCTACCTGACCGACCCCAACGAATACCGGGCCATCCTGCGCAACCTGCTGCACCTTGGCGGGCAGATCGACTACACCCCCACCGCCATCACCATCACCCTGGACCGGCCCGACACTCCACGAGTAGCACGAGCCCTGCAGCTACTCACCGACGAACTCAACGCCACCCCCGCCCGCCTACCCGGCGACCGCAGACCCCTGACCTACCAAGTCAAGGCCAGCCTGAACTCAACACTCAGCCCACCCCTACTTCCGGAGGTCTGAGGCTTCGTACACCAGCGTCGAGGGAGTCGTCACCGGAGGCACCGCGAAGGCTTCGGAGTAATTGCATTCGCCCCAGTCTGCGAAGCGCGCGAACGCATACTGCGGCTGGAGTTTCTCGGCATTGGCGATCGTGAGCCGGGTTTCTCCGCGCAGCCACTGGCTGCGGCCTTCGTCAGCACCCTCCTGGCTCCACGGCTTGCTCTGCGCCGCGGCCCCGTGGGCCGATTGGGTATGCAGGCCGATGAACGCCGGGCACAGCGTGAGCACGGCGACGGCGATCATCCTGCGAAGGCGAAGCTTGGTCATGAGACACCATCCGCGTCGTGGCGATCCCACCCTTGGCTCACCTGCCCGCACGGTAGTGAAAGGGCACAGCGCCCGTACTGGAATTGGCGATAAGCCGCGCTGCAATCGGGCACTCAGGTTGCGTAGATGGTCAACACCCGGCCGAGCTCGACGATCAGCCGGCCGTTGGATGCCTGGACCTTGACCGCCTCA
>JBIOVW010000370.1:0-5336 GCA_044867945.1 Nakamurella sp.
AGAACGGCACCGCCACCGAGAACGGCACCGCCGGCCCGGGTTGCCCCACCCGGGCGCTACGGCCGGAACCAGGTGGCCGGGTGGACGGCCGCGCGGCCCGCGCCGCCGACCCCGGTCCGCCCGGCGCCGAACCGCGCGATCGCCCCGCACGTGCCCACCGCGCACCCACCGGCCCCCTCGACGGGATCGACGGGATCGACGGGGTCGGCGTGGTCGGGTCAGTTGATGTCACCCGGCGAGGTGGCCGGGTTCCTGCGGACCACATTGACCGGGATCACCCACGGCGGGTCGAACAGCCCCTCGCATCATCAGCCGCCGCAGACCGCCCCGACCCCGGCGCTGCCCCGGCGCACCCCGTCGGCCCGGCGGAACAAGGGCTCGAGCGTCTGGGCGGTGCTCGTCTTCCTGATCGTCATCGCGTTCGCCTCCGGAATCGCCCAACAGATCATCCGCGCGATCAGCGAGTTGTTGAACCCATGAGCCGGCCTCGGGGAGCAAGCCCTCAGCACCGTGGCGGCGCCGCCGGTGAGGCGACCACGCCATGAAGCGAAAACGGGAGCCCAACTCGGTGGCGGTGCTGCTGCACCTGCCGGCGTTTCGCCGACTGTGGTCGGCGATCGCCGTTTCCAGCCTCGGCGACTGGCTCGGCCTGCTGGCCACCACCGCGCTGGCCGCCTACCTGACCAAGGACTCGTCCAACCTGGCACAGGGCGCTGCCGTCTCCGGTGTCCTGCTCACCCGGCTGCTGCCCGACCTGATCCTCGGCCCGGTCGCCGGCGCCCTCGTCGACCGGTTCGACCGGCGCACCGTCGCCATCGTCGGCGATTCGCTGGCGGGGCTCCTCTACGTCTCGATCATCGTGTCCGGCAACCTGGTCTGGCTGCTGGTCGCGCAGTTCCTGGTCGAGGCGATCGGCCTGTTCTCGACACCGGCCAAGCAGGCGATGTGGGTCAACATCGTCCCCCGCGAGCGGCTCGCGGTGGCCAACCAGCTCAACTACGTCTCGGTCTACGGCATGGTGCCGGTGGCCGCCGTGCTGTTCGCGTTGCTGTCGACGCTGGCCAGTTTCTTCGGCGTACCGGACGTCTCCGGCGACAGCGGGGCGCTGATCAGCGGCGGAACCAACACCCTGGCCATCGACATCGCGCTGGCGATCGATGCCGGCACCTACTTCTTCTCGGCCACCATGGTGCTGATCTCCCGCCGGCTGATCCCGGCCTACGTGGGTGACCGCAGTACCTCACGCAGCATCTTCTCGCTGATCGCCGAGGGCGTGTCGTTCGTCCGCAGGAACCGGCTCATGCGGTCGATCTACATCGGCATCCTGGGCGCATTCGGCGCCGGCGGTCTGGTGGCCGGAGTCGCGCAGGCCTATGTGGCCACCCTCGGCGCCGGCAACGCCGGCTACGGCATCCTGTTCGGCGCCGTGTTCACGGGCCTGGCGTTGGGCATGCTCATCGGTCCGAAGGTGCTGCCCAACGTGCCCCGCCGAATGATCTTCACCCCGGCGATCGGGGCGGCCGGCATCGCGCTGGTCGTGATGAGCGTGCTGCAGGACTTCCTGGGTGCGGCGATCACGGCGTCGCTCATGGGCGTGTTCGCCGGCATCGCCTGGATCAACGGGTTCACCATGATCGGCCACGAGGTCTCCGATCAGCTCCGCGGCCGGGTCTTCGCATTCGTCATGTCGTCCGTGCGGATCATCCTGCTGCTGACCATCGCGGTCGGACCCATCCTGGCCGGCGCCCTCGGCACCTACCCGGTCACGGTCGGCGACTTCCGGTTCGAGATCACCGGCCCGGCCATCGTGCTCGCGGTCGGCGGCCTGATCGCCTTCGGGGTCAGCGTGATCATCGGCCGGCAGATCGGCGGCCTGACCTCCGGGTTGGGCCGAAGGCTGTTCCGGCGTCGGGTGTCGCCCGCCCTGTGGGAGGAGCCGCCCGAGCACACGGGTGTGCTGATCTCCGTGGAGGGTGCGGACCCGGCGGCCGCGGCGGACTACCTGCACGGCATCGAGAGCCACCTGACCGAATCCGGGTACCTGACCGCGGTCATCCACCGCCGGGCGGCACCCACGGTCGACGTGGCGCCGGGAGCCGATCCGCTCGCGGACGCGCTGCGCGCCTCGGCATCGCTTGCCGACCTGATGAGCGCCCGGGTACGGCCGGCCCTGGACGACGGCACGGTCGTGCTGTGCGACGGCTTCCAGGATGAGTTGATCGTGCGGTACCGCACGCTGGGGCTCGACGAGGACCGGCTCAGCCGGGTCGCCCAATGGGCGGTGGGCGGACTCAAGCCTGACCTGACGGTGCTGGTCGACGCGGCCCGGGCCGAGGGTCCGCCGCCGGCCGCCGACCCGGATGCAGCAGGCCCGGTCGAGGCGACCGAGCCGGTCGCCGACGCGGTTGCGGCCGAGCCGGAGAGCGACCTGGCGGACCAGGACGAGCGGGTGGCACCCGTCCAGGCCTACCGGGACCGCGCGTCCTACACCCCCGAGCGTTACCTGATCGTCCGGCCGCTGTCCGAGGAGCACGGTGTGATCAACCCCGAGGTGACCGAGCGGATCGCCTCCGTGCTGCGGGAACGCGCGCCGGCCACGATCGAGCAGGCGAAGGTGGCCTGACCGCAGCCGGGCCGGTGGGCTCACGCCGCCGCCTGCGGCAGCGGGCACTTCACGCCAGCGTCTGCGGCAGCGGCACCTGCGGATCGACCAGCTTGGCCGGATCGACGCCCCGGCCCTGGAGGCCCGCCTTGACCAGAGCCTGGATGTCCTCGTTGACGTCCCAGATGTTGGCGTTCATCCCGGCCAGTACCGCGTCGCCGCGGAGCCAGAACGCGAGGAACTCCGGGGCAGAATCGCCGACGGTGGGGTCGCCGCGGAACAGAACCCGGTCGTATTCGCCGGGCGCCACCCAGCCCGAGTACTCCATGCCAAGGTCGTACTGGTCAGAGAAGAAGTAGGGAAGCGGCGCGTACTCGTCGCTCTCGCCGAGCATGGCCCGGGCCGCCGCGGGGCCACCGTTGAGGGCGTTCGCCCAGTGCTCGACGCGCAGGTGCCGGTCCAACAAAGGGTTGAACGACGATGCGACGTCGCCGCAGGCGTACACGAACGGGTCCGACGTGCGCAGGTGCGCGTCGGTGACGATGCCATTGTCGACCGTCAGGCCGGCCGCGGCAGCCAGGTCGGTGACCGGGCGGATGCCCACACCCACCACCACCGTAGTGGCCGGCAATTCGGACCCGTCATCGAGGACGACCGCGCTCACCGCGCCGCCCGAACCGCGGAACTCTCGCAGCCCGGCGCCGAACCGGAAGTCCACCCCGTGCGCGAGGTGCAGGTCCCGGTACACGGTGGCGACCTCGTCGCCGAGGACCCGTTGCAGCGGCAGCGACGCCATCTCGACGACGGTGACCGGGCAGCCGTGGCCGCGGGCGGCCGCCGCGGTCTCCAGCCCGATCCAGCCGGCACCGACCACCACCACCGGCTCGGCCCGCCGGAAGGCGGCCAGCAGCGCGTCCGCCTGGTCCAGGGTGCGCAGGTAGCGGACCCCGTCCAGGTCGGAGCCGGGAATGTCCAGCGTGCGGACCGCGGATCCGGTGGCGATGAGCAACCGGTCGTAGGTGATCGTGTCCGTCGGGTGCAGTGCCAGGTTGCGGGTCTGCAGATCCAGGCCGACGGCGGCGGTGCCGGGCCGCCAGTCGATGTCGTGCTCGGCCCACCAGGCGGTCTCGTGCAGGAAGGCGACGGATCGCTCGTCGGAACCGGTCAGGTATCCCTTGGACAGCGGCGGCCGCTCGTACGGCGGTTCGGTCTCGGCGCCGATCAGCACGATGCGCCCCTCGAATCCCTCCTCGCGCAGCGTCTCGGCCGCCTTGCCGCCGGCCAACGAGGCCCCCACGATCACGAACGTCTCCGCAGTCATGCCGTCAGCGTGCCCTCGGAACCCGGAGCCGACAACTGGACGACGTCCCCCCGATTGCGTGAAACGGCGGTGTCGGAGGGTTCGGCTACGGTGGCCGGGTCCGAGTCGCCCTACCCTCGAAAGGCCTGCCCGGTGCCCGACCGCACCCGACCGTCCGACGTCGAACCCGACGCTAACCCGGCCCCGGCATGGTCCGTCGGGGACACCGAGACCACGGTGTGCTGCCTATGCGGCGTTCCCGGCGACGCCCTGCACACGGTGCCGCCGTTCGGTGTGGTCCGCTGCCCGGTGTGCGGGTTGGTCTTCGTCTCGCCCCGGCTGTCCGGCCAGGCGCTGCAGCGGATCTACGACGAACCGGCCTATTTCGACGGCGGCGTCTACGGGGACCGCTCCCGCTGGTCGCCGGCGATGGTGCTGCAGCGGACCTGGACCCACGGCCGGCTGGCGGAGATCGCCCGACTGTGCCCGCCGCCGGCCCGGTTGCTGGAGGTGGGCAGCGGCTACGGGCTGTTCCTGGCCGCCGCGCGGGACGCCGGCTATCGGGTCCGCGGTGTCGAACTGTCCCGGACCGGGGTGCGGGTGGCCCGGGACGAACTCGGGCTGCCGGTCGTCGCCGGGCAACTCGCCGACGCGCCGACCGACCCGGCCGACGTGATCTGCTTCTGGGACACCCTCGAACACGTGCCCGACCCGCTGGCCTTCCTGCGGCAGGTGCGGACCAGGCTCGCCGGCGGGGGCACGATCGCCATGTCCGTGCCCGACATCTCCTCGGCGCCGGCCCGGCTGCTGGGCGTCCGTTGGTGGACGCTCAAACCCGAGCAGCACATCTGGCACTTCACCCCACGGACGCTGGCGCTGGTGGCCGCAAGGGCCGGACTGGTGATCACCCGGGTGGTCCGGTCGCCCGTCCGGGCCGCGAACATCGGCCGGCTCGATTCACTGGTGGCCTACGGCCGGGCCCTGCCGCAGCGGCCCGACGGGGGTGAACCGGATGCCTGACGCCTCCGGCCGGCCACATGCGCCCGTGTTCGACGACCTTGTCGGGCAACAGTTGGCGATCGACGAGTTGTCCCTGGCCGTCGCCGCCTCTCACGGTGATCCGGACGTGCCCGGCGCGGCGATGACCCACGCCTGGCTGTTCACCGGCCCCGCCGGATCCGGCCGCTCGGTCGCCGCCAGGGCCTTCGCCGCGGCCCTGCAATGCGCCGATCGGGGCTGCGGACACTGCTCGCACTGCCGGACCGTGTTCGCCCACACCCACGCAGACGTCCGCGCGGTCGTACCGGAGGGGTTGACCATCTCGGTCAGGGAGATGCGTGCGGTCGTCCAAATGGCCGCTCGCGGCCCGGCCACCGGCCGTTATCAGATCGTGCTCATCGAGGACGCCGACCGGCTCACCGAGGGCGCGTCCAA
>JBIOVW010000371.1:0-13621 GCA_044867945.1 Nakamurella sp.
AACGACCAGGCCAGGTCCCAGCGTTGCCCGGACCGCTTGTCCGCCAGGCCGTCCGGGCCCAGCGACGCCCGATGCCGGAGCACCGCGTCCCACACCTCGTCGATGCCGTCGCCGGTCAGCCCGGAGCAGGTGAGCACCGGCACCGACCATGGCGCGGGGCCGTGCACCGAGGACCGACCGCGGACCAGGCGCAGCGCTCCGGACAGGTCCCTGGCCGCCGCCTTCGCCTCCACCACCCGGTCGCCGTCGGCCTTGTTGATGGCGATGACGTCCGCGATCTCCAGCACGCCCTTCTTGATGCCCTGCAGTTGATCGCCGGAGCGGGCCAGCGCGAGCAGCAGGAACGTGTCGACCATGCCGGCGACCGTCGTTTCGGACTGACCGACGCCGACGGTCTCCACCAGCACGACGTCGTACCCGGCGCCCTGCAACAGGGTGATGGTCTGCGCGGTCGCCCGGGCGACCCCGCCGAGCGTGCCGGCGCTGGGCGAGGGCCGGATGAAGGCGTTCGGGTTCGCGGCCAGCCCCGGCATCCGGGTCTTGTCGCCGAGCACGGAGCCGCCCGTTCGCACGCTCGACGGGTCGACGGCCAGCACGCCGACCCGCAGTCCGCGGTCGGTCAGCAGCGTGCCGAGCGACTCGACGAACGTGGACTTGCCGACGCCGGGCACCCCGGAGATGCCCACCCGGATGGAACCGGCCGGACCCGCCGACAGCTCGGTCAGAGTAGTGAGCAGGGCGCGGGCCGCCTCGCGATGGTCGTCGCGAGTCGACTCGACCAGGGTGATCGCCCGGGCCAGGGCGGTGCGGGAGCCTTCGGCGACCTCCCGCGCCAGCCGATCGGGGTCCGGCCGAGAGGTCTTCAGCCCGGCACCTCCCAGGTGTGCACGGGTTCGTTGGAGTGCATGCCTTTGGAATAGAGCTTGAGCATCTCGGTGAGCGCGGCGTCGCGCGACAGCCCGGCGCGTTCCAGCGATGCCACCGTCTCGGCCTGCCACCAGGATCCGTTGCGTCGGGTGATGCACCGTTCGCGGACGATCCCGAGATACCGGTCCCGGACCTCCTGCCCGACCCCCCACCGGGCGAGGCCCTCGTGCGCCTTGGGCAGCAGGTCGCGCAGGATCAGCTCGTCCCAGGTGACCTGGCCGAACCCCGGCCAGTAGAACACCGCGTCGGCGCCCAGCCGGGCGCCGGCGCCGAAGTTGGCATGGGCGGCGTCGAACGACATCTTCGTCCAGATCGGCCGGTCCTCGGTGGCCAGCACAGTCAGCGCCCCGTAGTAGAAGGCGGCGTTGGCCAGCACGTCGACCACCGTGGGTCCGGCCGGCAGCACCCGGTTCTCCACCCGCAGGTGCGGACGGCCGTCGACCACGTCGTAGACGGGCCGGTTCCACCGGTAGACGGTGCCGTTGTGCAGCCGCATCTCCTGCAGCCTTGGCGCCTTGCCGGTGGCCAGCACCGCCTCCGGGTCCTCGTCGGTGCACTCGGGCAGCAGCGCCGGGAAGTAGCGGACGTTCTCCTCGAACAAATCGAAGATCGAGGTGATCCACCGTTCTCCGAAGAACACCGGCGGCCGCACACCCTGGTTGCGCAGCTCGAGCGAGCGGGTGTCGGTGGCCTGCAGGAACAACTCGGTCCGGGTCTCGGCCCAGAGCCGCCTGCCGAACAGGAACGGTGAGTTCGCGCCGAGCGCGAGCTGCGGACCGGCCAGCGCCTGCGCGGCGTTCCAGCAGGCGGCGAAGTCGGCCGGGGAGACCTGCAGATGCAACTGGACCGATGTGCAGGCCGACTCAGGGGCGATGGTGTCGGCGTACATCTTCAGGTGCTCGACCCCGCGGATGTCCAGTTCCAGGTCCTCCCGACGAGCCGCGAACACGGCCTCGTCCAGCGCCTGGTAGCGGGGGTTGGCGCTCATCCACTCGGTCTCGAAGTGCTCGGTGCGCAGGGTCGGCAGGATTCCGATCATGATGATCTCCGAACCGGTCCGGTTCGCCCGCTCCTCGGCATGGTCGAGCGAGGCGCGTAGCAACTGCTCCAGCTCCGTCATCGACTCGCCGCCGAGCTGGCGGGGGGCCACGTTGAACTCGATGTTGTAGCGGCCCAGCTCGGTCTGGAAGTCCGGGTCGGCGATCGCCTCCAGCACCCGGGCGTTGGCCATGTCCGGCTGCCAGGCGCCGTTGACCAGGTTGAGCTCTATCTCCAGCCCGGTCATCGGCTGGCCGAAGTCGAAGGCGTGCTCGACGAGCATCCGCTCGAACACGTCCAGGCAGCGTCGAACCTTGACCCGGTAGGCATGTCGCTGTTCCCGGGTGTACGTGGTGGCCGCGATGTCGTCGCCCATGGGTCCTCCTGCGCTCGCACCCGGCGGTGCGGCTAGCCAACCACATCGCTTCTCGTAAAGTACGTCGGGACCCGGCACCGGCGAAGGCGAGGCGAGCATCGACACCGAAGATCTGGTGATGCGCCCGCCCATCGTCCCGGCCGCCGTTCGCGTCGACGACCAGGGGGCCGGGCTCGGCCCGCTGTGGCTCGACCAGTATCTGCGCACCGGGCTGGCCGACCTGATCGAGATCCGACGGCGGGTGCACGCGCATCCGGAACTCGGACATCGCGAGTCGGCGACCACGGCGTTGATCCTTCGGTTGCTGGACGCCGACGGCATCAAGGCCACCGTGCTGCCGACGGGCACCGGGGTCATCGCCGAGGTCGGTTCCGGCGAGCGACTCGTCGGGCTGCGCGCGGACATCGATGCGCTGCCCATCCCGGAGGCCACCGGGCTGCCGTTCTCCTCGACCCTGCCCGATGTGTCCCACGCCTGCGGCCACGACGTGCACCTGACGGTGCTGCTCGGGGCCGCCCGCGCACTGCACCGGGCCGGGGACCTGGGCGGCCGGGTCCGGCTGATCTTCCAACCGGCCGAGGAGGTCTTTCCCGGCGGCTCCTACGACGTCATCGCGGCCGGCGGGCTGGAAGGAATGTCCCGGTTGTACGCGTTGCACTGCGACCCGCGGCTGCGGGTCGGGCTGGTCGGCCTGAAGGTCGGGCCGATCACCTCCACGTCGGACCGGATCGAGCTGCGCATCCTCGGCCCGGGCGGGCACACGTCGCGTCCGCACCTGACCACCGACCTGGTGTACGCGCTGGGCACGGTGATCACCCAACTGCCGGCGCTGCTGACCCGCAAGCTCGACCCGCGGGCCGCCGCCGTCATGGTGTGGGGGGCCGTGCAGGCCGGTGAAGCGGCGAATGCGATCCCCAAGGAGGGAGTGCTCCGCGGCACGCTGCGGCTGATGGACAGGCGGTCCTGGGACTCCGCCGAAGGGCTGGTCCAGGACCTGATCGCACAGCTGCTGGGGCCGCTCGGCGCCCACTTCGAGCTCGACTACCGGCGCGGGGTGCCCCCGGTGATGAACGAGGCGGTGTCCACCGAACTCATGCGGACCGCGGCCCAGCGGGCGCTCGGTGCGGCCGCCGTCAGGGACGCCGAACAGTCAACCGGTGCCGAGGACTTCGCCGTGTTCCTGGACCGGGTTCCCGGATCGCTTGCCCGGTTGGGGGTCTGGGACGGGGTGAGCCCGCGGGTCGACCTGCACTCGTCGCGGTTCGTCGCCGACGAGCGGGCCGTGGCCGCCGGGGTCCGGCTGATGGCGCACACCGCGCTCGCGGCCCTGCACCATTCGAGGGGCGGGCCTCAGGCCGTCGGTTCCCAGGCGTAGGAGCGGCGGACGAGTTCGCGCAGCGCCTCCCGGTCGGCCGCCTGCACGTCGAGCAGGTACAGGCAGGCCTTGCCGGTCGAGTGCCGGCCCAGCCGGGGCAGCAGGTCCTGGTAGCGGTCGAATCCGCCGCCGACGTACACCACGGTCTGCGCCTTGCGGGGCGCGAACCCCACGCGGAAGAACTCGACCTCGCGGCCGGACGCGTAGGTCATCCGCTGGCTGCCGAAGCCGATCATCGACGGCCCCCACATCACGGGAGGTTGGCCGGTCTCGTCGGTCATCAGCTCCGCCAGCAGGACGGCTTCCGCGCGACGGCGCTCGGGCCGGACGCCGGCGATGTAATCGTAGACGTCCGCGTCGGTGGGCGCGGTCTTGGGTCGGTCGGCCATGGTCAGCTCCCTGGGCGGCTCGGGCGGTTGCGGATGTCCTGGACGTACTCCGCGGGCGCGTCGGCCGCCTCGGCGGCGTCGGCGATCGCCCCGAGATAGCGGGCCGAGGGCAGGCCGCCCTCGTAGGCCTGCAGGGCGTAGAGCCAGGCAAGGACGTCACCGTCCAGGGCGTGCACCCGCAGCCGGATCTTGCTGTAGAGGCCCAGATCCGTGCCCTCCCAGGAGTCGAGGGCCTTCTCGTCCGACTCGGCCATGTCGTACAGCACCACGAACACCGACGAGTCCGGATCCTCGACCACGGTGGCCAGCGCCCCGTCCCAGCCGATGTCCTCGCCACCGAAGGTCAGTCGCCACCCCGGCAGCCAACCGGTGCCGGCCACGGGCGACGCGGGGCACCGCTGGAGCATGTGGGCGGGGTCCATGTTGGACCCGTAGGCCGCGTACAACGCCATGGGTGCAGAGCGTAGTGGTGTGCGCGCAGCCGCCGGCACGACGGAGCGGGCCCCGGCCCGGCCGGATACGGTCGAGCCCGAGGTCCCGGTGCGAAGGAGCGGCAAAGTGACCCGAATCGTGATCATGGGTGGCGGGCCGGGAGGGTACGAGGCCGCGCTGGTCGCGGTGCAGTACGGCGCCGACGTCACCCTCATCGAGCGGGACGGGCTGGGCGGTGCCTGCGTGCTGTCGGACTGCGTGCCCTCCAAGACGTTCATCGCCTCCGCCGGCGGCCGGACCGCGGTGCTCGACGCCGGCAGCCTCGGCGTCACCGTCGACCCCGGGCAGGTCGGCGTGGACGTCGCGGTGGTGCACGGCCGGGTGACCGGGTTGGCGCTGGCCCAGTCCGCGGACATCCGGGCGAAGCTCCTCGCCGACGGGGTGCGCATCGTCGACGGCACCGCCCGGCTGGCCGACCCCGGCGCCGGTCCGTCCACGCATGTCGTGGTGGCCACCGCAGCGGACGGCTCGGAGACCGACCACCCCGCCGACGTGGTGCTGGTCGCCACCGGTGCCAGCCCCCGGATCCTGCCGGACGCGGTGCCGGACGGTGAGCGGATCCTGACCTGGCGGCAGGTGTACGCCCTGGACACCCTGCCCGAGCACCTGATCGTCATCGGGTCCGGGGTGACGGGCGCCGAGTTCGCCTCCGCCTACACCGAGATGGGCGTCATGGTCACCCTGGTGTCCAGCCGCGACCGGGTGCTGCCCGCCGAGGACGCCGACGCGGCCGCCGTCATCGAGCAGGTCTTCTCCGCCAGGGGCAGCGTGCTGGCCAGGCGGGCCAGGGCGAAGTCGGTGCGCAGCACCGGGTCCGGGGTGGTGGTCACCCTCGAGGACGACCGGGAGATCGAGGGGTCGCACGCTCTGCTGACCGTCGGCGCGGACCCCAACACCGGCGGCATCGGCCTGGATCGGGCCGGTATCCGGCTGAACAAGGGCGGTTTCATCGAGGTCGACCGGGTGTCCCGGACATCGGTGCCAGGCGTGTACGCGGCCGGCGACTGCACCGGGGTGTTCATGCTGGCCTCCGTGGCGGCCATGCAGGGCCGGATCGCGATGTGGCACGCACTCGGCGAGGGCGTCGCGCCGCTGCGGCTCAAGACCGTGTGCGCCAACGTGTTCACCCACCCGGAGATCGCCACCGTCGGCTATTCGGAGGTCGAGGCGGAGACCGGGCCGGCGCTCGCGCACACCTTGACAATCCCGCTCGCCACCAATGCCAGGGCCAAGATGCTGGGCCTGGAGGAGGGCTTCGTCAAGATCGTCTCCCGACGGCTGACCGGGATCGTCATCGGCGGGGTGGTATGTGCCCCGGCCGCCTCCGAGCTGATCCTGCCGATCGCCGTCGCCGTGCAGAACCGGCTCACCGTCAAGGACCTGGCCTACACGTTCAGCGTCTACCCGTCGCTGTCCGGGTCGATCACCGAACTCGGGCGGCGGCTGATGCACACCGACGCCGAAGGAATCTGAACCGGCGTCCGACATGTTGCGGCGCGAACAACCTTGGGTACCGTGCCTTCCATGACGGGCGACGGCATTGCCTCCAGCGCGCGGCTGGGCCCCGCGGAACGGGCGTCCGGCTTCGACCGGCTCGGATCCGAGACGTTCGACGTGGTGATCATCGGTGGCGGGGTGGTCGGCGCGGGCGCCGCACTCGACGCGGTCACCCGCGGCCTGTCGGTCGCCCTGGTCGAGGCCAGGGACCTGGCGTCCGGCACATCCTCCCGGTCGTCCAAGCTGTTCCACGGCGGCCTGCGCTACCTGGAGATGTTCGAGTTCGGCCTGGTCCGGGAGGCGCTGGCCGAGCGTGAGCTGATGCTCACCAAGATCTGCCCGCACCTGGCCAAGCCGGTGTCGTTCCTCTACCCGCTGGCCAAGCCGGTGATCGAGCGGCCCTACGTGGCCGCCGGCCTGGTGCTGTACGACACGATGGGCGGCGCCAGGTCGGTGCCCGGGCACAAGCACCTGACCCGGGCCGGTGCGATGCGCCTGGTGCCCGCGCTGCGCCGGGACGCCCTGGTCGGCGGCATCCGGTACTACGACGGGCAGGTCGACGACGCCCGGCACACCCTGACCGTGGCCCGGACGGCCGCCGCGTACGGCGCCGTCATCCGCACCTCCACCCAGGTGATCGGCTTTCTGAAGGAGTCGGACCGGGTCGCCGGGGTCCGGGTGCGGGACGTGGAGAACGGCGCGGAGACCGAGGTCAGGGCGCGGGTCGTGATCAATGCGACCGGCGTGTGGACCGACGAGCTGCAGCGGCTGTCCGGCGGCCGCGGCCGGTTCAGGGTGCGGGCGTCCAAGGGAGTGCACCTGGTCGTGCCGCGGGACCGGATCGCCTCGGAGAGCGGGATCATCCTCAAGACCGAGAAGTCGGTGCTGTTCGTCATCCCCTGGAAATCGCACTGGATCATCGGCACCACCGACACCGACTGGCATCTGGATCTGGCCCATCCGGCGGCGACGAAGGCCGACATCGACTATATCCTCGAGCACGTCAACGGCGTGCTGGCGGTGCCGCTGACCCACGACGACATCGAGGGCGTGTACGCGGGGCTCCGGCCGCTGCTGGCCGGGGAGAGCGAGCAGTCGTCCAAGCTGTCCCGCGAGCATGCGGTGGCGCGGGTCGCGCCGGGCCTGATCGCGATCGCCGGCGGCAAGTACACGACGTACCGGGTCATGGGGGCCGACGCGGTGGACGCGGCCGGCGAGGACCTGCCGGGTCGGATCAACCGGTCATGTACGGCCGACGTCCCGCTGGTCGGCGCGGTGGGCTACCAGGCGCTGGTCAACCAGGCGGATCGACTGGCCGCCGCGCACGGCGTGCATCCCTACCGGATCCGGCACCTGCTCGACCGGTACGGCTCGCAGATCCACCGGCTGCTGGCCCCCGCGTCCGGCCCGGACGGCGACAAGTCGCTGCTGCAGCCGATTCCCGGAGCGCCGGACTACCTGCAGGCGGAGGCGCGGTACGCGGTGACGCACGAGGGCGCCCTGCACGTGGAGGACGTTCTGGCCCGCCGGACCCGGATCTCGATCGAATACGCGCACCGCGGGACGGAGTCCTCGCGGCGGGTCGCCGAGATCATGGCGGGCGTGCTGGGCTGGTCCGACGCGCAGGTGCAGGACGAGGTGGCGGCCTACCAGGCGCGGGTGGACGCCGAGCGGCGGTCGCAGACCGAGCCCGACGACGACTCCGCGGACAAGGCCCGCCTTGAGGCGCCCGAGGTGCGCGGCCGGCTCACTTCTCCGGTGGCCTGAGGCATGCGGGAGCGGACCGGACTGGCCGGGCTCCTCGAGGCGGCGGCGGACCTGGTGCTGCCACGCCCGTGCCCCGGGTGCGGTCGGGCCGGGCCGTGGTGCGACAGCTGCGCCGCGACGCTGGCCGGGCCTCCGCGTCGGATCCGTCCGCCCGACCAGCTGGCAGACGCGATCCACCTGCCGCCGGTGTGGGCCCTGGCCCGGTACACCGGCCCTGTCCGGGCGGCGATTCTGGCCGGCAAGGAGCAGGGGCGCCGCGACCTGCCACCCCGGCTCGGCCGGTCGCTGGGTGCCGCTGTCCTCCGGTTGCACGCCTGGCGTGCGGTCACCGAACCGCTGTGGCTGGTCCCGGCGCCCAGTCGCCCGGTCGCCGCGCGCCGACGGGGCGGCGACCCCGTCCGGATCATGGCCGGCGCCGCCGCCCGGGCCGCCGCCGAACCGGGCCTGTCCGTGGGCGTCTCCCCGTGCCTGATCACTGCGGGCCGGGCGCGGGACTCGGTGGGTCTGGACGCGGCGCAGCGGCAGCGCAACCTGACCGGTCGGGTCCGGCTGCTCACGCCGGCGATGCCGCCGCCGGACTCGGCGGTGCTGCTCGACGACGACGTGGTGACCACCGGCGCGACCGCCGTGGCCGCGAGCCTGACCGTCCGGGCGGCCGGTCTGCGAGTGGTCGGAATGCTGACGCTGGCGGCGGTCCCGGGCTGGGCCGGGAGGCGTTGAGCGACGGGTGCGCCCGAAGGGCGGAATCACCGACGTTCGCGCCTTGCGAACCCATGGTCGCCCTGTAGGTTCAAAGGTATCCCCGGGTGACGCCCCGGTGACCGATCGGCGTGGTCCGGGAAGATCCAACGGTTGTTGTCACCGTCATGCGTGACCGGCAGGAAGTGCCAGTTCCTGCCAGAGGAGGAGGAATCGTGGACATTGTCGTCAAGGGTCGGAACGTGGAAGTTCCGGATCACTTCAGGGTTCACGTGGCCGAGAAACTCGCCCGGTCCGAGCGGTACGACCCCAAGATCATCCGAGTCGACGTCGAGCTGTCCCACGAAACCAACCGCCGCCAACACAAGACCTGTCAGCGCGTTCAGATCACCGTCGTGAGCCGCGGCCCCGCGGTTCGCGCGGAGGCCAGCGCGGAGAACTTCTACTCCGCTCTGGACGCGGCGGTGACCAAGGTCGAGACCCGCCTGCACCGGCTGCACGACCGGCGCCGGGACCGCCAGCACGGCCGGACCCCGATCGGTGCGGTCGCCGCCTCACCCGAGGAGATCCTCGGCGCCGAACCGTCGCTCAACGGTTTCGCCGGTACCGCGGTGCTGCAGAGCGAGCCCGCCGCAGAGGCGGGAACCGACGAGGACAAGTGGGCCACCGAGGACGGCGGCCCCGGCCGGATCGTCCGGATCAAGGACCATCCGGCCGAGCCGATGAGCGTCGACGAGGCCCTGCTGCAGATGGAGCTCGTCGGGCACGACTTCTATCTGTTCCACGATTCCGAGGCGGGGGTGGCCGCGGTCGTCTACCGGCGCCACGGCTTCGACTACGGCCTGCTCCGGCTGAAGTAGTCCCGGCCGGGCCCGGTCAGGGCGGGGGCGACGCACCCCCGCCCGTTGGTCGGTGCGCCTACCATGGGTCACGGCCGGGCCGTGCCGGCTTCCGGCGAGACCGATCCAACGAGGGTGAAACACGTGGTTCTTGGCAGACTGCTCCGGGTCGGCGAGGCGAAGACGCTCAAGCGGCTGCGCGTCATCGCCGATCACGTCAACGCCATCGAGGACGACTACGTCGCGATGTCCGACGAGGAACTGCGTGGCCTGACCGCGGCGTTCAAGGGGCGTCTGGACCAGGGCGAGACCACCGACGACCTGCTCGTCGAGGCGTTCGCGGCGGTGCGGGAGGCGGCCAAACGAACGCTGGGGCAACGGCACTTCGATGTGCAGATCATGGGCGGCGCGGCGCTGCACCTTGGCGACATCGCCGAGATGAAGACCGGCGAGGGCAAGACCCTGGTCTCCACCCTGCCGGCCTACCTGAACGCCCTCGAGGGCAAGGGCGTGCACATCGTCACGGTCAACGACTACCTGGCCAAGCGGGACAGCGAGTGGATGGGCCGGGTGCACCGGTTCCTCGGCCTTGAGGTCGGCGTCATCCTCGCCCAGCAGACCCCGGACGTGCGGCGCGGCGCCTACGCTGCGGACATCACCTATGGCACCAACAACGAGTTCGGTTTCGACTACCTGCGCGACAACATGGCCTGGTCCCGCAGCGATCTGGTGCAGCGCGGGCACCACTTCGCCATTGTCGACGAGGTCGACTCCATCCTGATCGACGAGGCCCGCACCCCGCTGATCATCTCCGGCCCGGCCGACCAGTCCTCCAAGTGGTACACCGAGTTCGCCAGGCTCACCCCGCGGCTGCACCGGGACGCCGACTACGAGGTCGATGAATCCAAGCGCACCGTCGGCGTCACCGAAGAGGGCGTGTCCAAGGTCGAGCAGGCCCTGGGCATCGAGAATCTGTACGAGTCGGTGAACACCCCGCTGGTCGGATTCCTGAACAACGCGCTCAAGGCCAAGGAGCTGTACAAGAAGGACCGCGACTACATCGTGGTCAACGGCGAGGTGCTGATCGTCGACGAGTTCACCGGCCGCGTGCTGCACGGCCGCCGTTACAACGAGGGCATGCACCAGGCGATCGAGGCCAAGGAACGCGTCGAGATCAAGGCCGAGAACCAGACTCTGGCCACCATCACGTTGCAGAACTACTTCAGGCTGTACGAGAAGCTGGCCGGGATGACCGGCACCGCGCAGACCGAGGCGGCGGAGCTGCACCAGACCTACAAGCTCGGCGTGGTGCCGATCCCGCCGAACAAACCGGTGCAGCGCCTGGACGAGTCCGACATGATCTACAAGACCGAGCTGGCCAAGTTCGACTCGGTCGTCGAGGACATCGCCGAGCGGCACGAGAAGGGCCAGCCGGTGCTGGTCGGCACCGCGTCGGTGGAGAAGTCCGAACTGCTGAGCAAGCTGTTGCTGCGTGCGGGCATCCCGCACGAGGTGCTGAATGCGAAGAACCACGCGCGGGAGGCCGCGATCATCGCGCAGGCCGGCCGGTCCGGTGCGGTGACCGTGGCGACCAACATGGCCGGCCGGGGCACCGACATCATCCTGGGCGGCAACGTCGACTTCACCGCGGACCTGGACCTGCGAGCTCGGGGGCTGAGCCCGACCGAGACACCGGAGGAGTACGAGGCCGCCTGGGCCGACGCGGTGCAGGAGGCGACCAAGCGGACCAAGGCGGAGGCGGAGAAGGTGCGGGAGGCCGGCGGCCTGTACGTGCTGGGCACCGAGCGACACGAGTCCAGGCGCATCGACAACCAGCTGCGCGGGCGGTCCGGCCGGCAGGGCGACCCGGGCGAGTCCCGGTTCTACCTGTCGCTGGGCGACGATCTGATGCGGCGGGTCGGCGGTGGCACCGTCGAGGCGCTGATGACCCGGCTGCGCATGCCCGACGACGTGCCGATCGAGCACAACTTCGTCTCCAAGGCGATCAAGAGTGCGCAGACCCAGGTCGAACAGCAGAACTTCGAGATCCGCAAGAACGTGCTGAAGTACGACGAGGTGATGAACAAGCAGCGCACCGTCATCTACGAGGAACGCCGCCGCGTCCTGGACGGCGAGGACCTGCACCTGCAGGTGCAGAACATGATCACCGATGTGATCACCGCCTATGTGGACGGGGCCACTTCGCAGGGGTACGCCGAGGACTGGGACACCGACACCCTCTGGACCGCGCTCAAGACGCTGTACCCGATCTCGGTGACCCCCGAGTCGATCGCCAAGGAGCACGGCGACCTGACCAAGGTCTCGCTGAAGGAAGCAATCCTGTCTGATGCACGAGCCGCCTGGTCCAAACGGGAGGAGGCGCTGACCGCGCCGATCACCCGCGAGCTGGAGCGAAGAGTTGTGCTGTCCGTACTGGACAGGAAGTGGCGTGAGCATCTGTACGAGATGGACTATCTCAAGGAGGGCATCGGACTGCGGGCGATGGCGCAGCGCGACCCGCTGGTCGAGTATCAGCGCGAGGGCTACGACATGTTCGCCGCGATGCTCGACTCGCTGAAGGAGGAGTCCGTCGGATTCCTCTACAACCTGCAGGTCCAGGTGGTAGCGGCAGGCGAACAGCCGGCCGCGCAGGCACCCGCGGCCCCGATGGTCACCAGCACCTCGGCCGCCGCCACGGCAGTGGCCGCCGGCACCGCACCGGCGGCCGCCGGCAACGGGCAGCCGGCCCAGGCCCGCCGGCGAATGCGCCCGGTGGAGGCGTTGCCGACGGACCAGGCGGCCACCGCGACCTCCACGGCGTCCTCCGCGCTGCGCGGCAAGGGACTGGGCGGCCCCCCGTCGGCGGCCCCGCTGACCTATTCCGGACCCACCGAGGACGGCGGCACCGAGACCCGGCGGTCCGGGGGCGGCGCGGCGCCCGGCAAGACCGGCGCCGCCACCGCCACCGGGAGCAAGCCGTCGCGGAACGCGCCCTGTCCCTGCGGATCCGGCAAGAAGTACAAGCTCTGCCACGGGCGGCCGGGTAGTGAATGAGAGGGATGCTGCCATCATGACCGCCGCCGACGACACCCGTGAACGCAGCCATCAGGGCATCGCCAACTGGGCCGAGCATGGTGTGCAGCAGTACGAGGAGCGCGAGGCCGCCGAGCGCGCCGAGATGGGCGAACCGGAGGAAGGCGAGCCGAGCGCGACTGACCGCGGGAGTCGGGTCGCTCGGTCACCCGATCGGCCCTGATCCGTCCACGTTCGCCCTATTTGGGTTGCCCCCGCAATCGCGATCCGTCACCATGGGCCTGCTCTGGAATCGGCGCGCAAGCCGTGGATCCGCAGGGAGGCCCGTTTGTCCATCGACTTGGTCGATCCGCTCGCGCCGCTCGGGGACGGCTTCGACGAGGACGTTCCCGAGGACCTCGAGGCGCTTCGTCCGTACGTGGTCAATCTGACCCGCGGTCGGCTGTCCACCGACGGGATCATGCAGACCTCACGTCAGGACGTCGATGCGATCTTCGACGTACACCTGCCGCGGTTCCTGGCCGAGCGTCCGGGGCCGGTCCCGGTGGTGTTCTGGGCCCATGGCGGGATCGTGTCCGAGGGCGCCGGGCTGCGGATCGCGGGTCACCAGGTGCCGTGGTGGCTGGACAACGGGGTGTACCCGATCCATTTCGTGTGGGAGACCGGTTTCACCGACACGCTGCGCAGCATCGCCTCGCTGCTCCGGTCGTTGCAGTCGACCGGTGGTCGGAGTGCACCGTGGCGGTCGGTCAAGCACAACGCCCGGGTCGCGTCCGAACCGGGCGGCGGCGCGCACCGCGTGGCGCAGCGGCTGGCCCGATTCTGCGCCGAGCACCCCGGCCGGATCACCGTGCACGCGGCCGGGCACTCGGCCGGCGCGATCTTCCATTCGCATTTCCTGCCGGCCGCCGGCGCGCAGGGAGTCCCCGGCTTCCACACGCTGCAGCTGCTCGCGCCGGCGTTGCGGGTCGACGACTTCGAGGCCACCCTGCTGCCGATGGTCGGCTCCGGCATCGACCGGTTCGTGCTCTACACGATGAACGCCGCCGCCGAACTGGCCGACTCCTGCTTCCGGATCTACCGGCGCTCGCTGCTCTACCTGGTCAGCGAGCTGTTCGAGGATCCGGCGGACAGCCCGTTGCTGGGCATGGAGCGCTCGATCCGAGCCAGCCGGCGACTTCTCGCAGCG
>JBIOVW010000372.1:0-3544 GCA_044867945.1 Nakamurella sp.
GGCGGTCATGGCGTCGAACAGGCGGCGGATCTCGTTGAGCGTGTACGGGATCAGGTCGGACGAGGTTGGTGCGCGGTCGTTTTCGGCGGCGGTGACCACGGCCAGGAATGCCATCGCGAGCATGCACAGAACGGTCCAGCGGTGCCAGGATGTCCAGGTTCGGACCTGGTGCTCGTCCAGCCCGCCCTGACCCTTGGCGGCCTGGAACGACTCCTCGATGGTCCATCGTTGGCCGGCCACCCGCACCAGCTCACCGAGCGGGACGGGGCGCGGGTGGTAGCACACGGTAGTACGCGAGCTCCCCGGTGGAGTCGTTGCGGCGCATCAGGATCCACGAGTGCCCCGCATCGCTTTCGGGGAGTTCCAGGTAGGCCCAGGAGTACATGCGGTGCCCCTTGGAGCCCAGCCCGGCGGACAGCCGTTGCCAGCTCTGCGGTGGCAAACCGCGGGCCACACCGTCCGCGCGGACGGGACCACAGTTGGTCGGGATGCGGTGATCGCAGGACACCGCCAGGACGTAGCCGACCCGGCGTTCCTCCAGTCCGCCCCGCAGACCCGGGTCGTTGCCGTAGACCTCGTCACCGGTCACCCAGGATGCCTGGGCGCCGGCGTCGAGCGCGTCGCCGATCATCCGTAGCGCCAACGCCGGCTTGGTGGCGAACTCGACATCGGCGGGTACCCCGGCCGCGGCCCGCCGCTTCGGGTCCTGGGTCCAGCTCTTGGGCAGGTACAACGCCCGGTCGACCAACGCGTGACCCCGCGGCGCGGTGTACGTCAGATACACCGCCACCTGCGCATTCTCGATCCGTCCGGCCGTGCCGGTGTACTGCCGTTGGACACCGACCGTCAGATCGCCCTTCTTCAGATCCCCGGTCTCGTCGATCACCAGGATCCCGGCGGGATCGTCGAAGGCGTCCAGCACGTAGTCAAGCAGATCGTCGCCGACCCCGTCGTCGTCCCATTTGGCCCGCGACAACAGGTTCTGCAACGCCTCCGGATCGCGATGACCCAGATGCTCGGCGATCGTCCAGCAGTTCTTACGTTCCAGGCCGGACAGCAGACCCTGCATCATTCCCGCGGCATGGCGGGCGGGTTCGTACCGACCGAAACGAGGCCGGATCCGATCCAGCAGCGCGCCGAACTCGTCCCACCACCGATCAGGATCTACCCTGTGAGCCGCGGCCGACGTGCTGGTCTTCGTTGTATTCACAACCACCGATGATCATGCGTCGGCCGCTCTGACCTGCGGCGACACGCTCAGGACCCCGATCTACCTCTGCCGTACTAGGCGGCGGTCAAAGCATCGCTCGACGTCACTGATGCTCGTCGTCCCGTGGGCCGCCGGGTCATCGATGTCCAGCCAGCCCCTGTGGCCGTTGGGGATCGTTCCGAGCCGGCGTGTGGGGGGATGTCCGTCAAGCGCTCTGGCTCCAGTGCGGTCGTCCCTGTCAATGGTCTGTGCTGCGCTGCGGTGGGGGGTTGGCGGCGCGGAGGGCGGCGTTGTCGGCGGTGAGTTGGTTGTTGTGGGCGCGCAGGGTTCGGTTGTCGGTGCGCAGGTTGTGGTTGTGGCTGCGGATGGTGGCGTTGTCGTCTTCGAGGCCGAGGACGCGGGCGATGCCGGTGAGGTTGATGCCGTCGTCGATAAGTTGGGCGATGCGGCGGAGCCGGCCGATGTCGGTGTCGCTGTAGCGGCGAGTGCCGCCGGTGGTGCGGTCGGGTTGCAGGAGTCCTTTGCGTTCGTACAGGCGCAGGGCCTGCACGCTCAGGCCGGCAAGTTCGGCGGCGACGGTGATGCCGTAGACGCCGGTGGTGCCGTCGCTGGCCGCGGTCACCGGTGCGGGTCGGCCCGGGTCGGTTCTCATGTTGCTCCACCCTTGCCTTCGCCTGCTGCCGGTGTTATAACGAATCTACACCAGCGAATACAGATCTGTGAGGCTGCGGCGAAGTCGTGCGAGGTGGTGATTCCGCGATGGCCGGCCGGGTGAACGACGGAACGGCGCTCAGTTCCGATGCAGTCGACGCCATGTTCTGGGCGTTGGTCTGTGACGACGAGGAGTGGCTCGACCTGGAGTTCGCCGGGATCGTGAGCGGGCCGACGGAATCGCGTGCGCGGGCCCGGCGGCGGCTGGGCCTGTTGGTGGACCGGATCCGGCCGCGCGATGGGCGGTTCCGTTGTCGCGGGGTCCTTCGCGTCGTCGATGCCGGCCGGGCGGCGGGCACGAGCGGCGGTGTGCGGCGGCAGCGTTCTCCTCCGCCCGAGGCGTTGGGTGCCGGTGTTGGGGAAGGAGTGATGCATATCGCCGATGTGTGAAAGGTCTTGCGTCCACTTGAGTTGAGTCGAGCGTGTCCGGGCGGGCCGGGTCTGAACCGGTGGTCGGTGGTTGATGCGGACAACCCGGTGTCGGGGCGGGACAACCGCATGCGCGTCCGAGGATGATGCGGTCAACAGGCCGCTGGCCGGACCCGGACAGGCACAGAAGCACAGCGAAGAACAGAAGCACAGCGAAGAAGTAAAGGGGGCGGTCACCGGTCGGTGACCGCCCCCTTCGGCTGCCCGCCGGACGCCGGGCCACGTCCGGCGGGTCCGACGGATTCGGGTAGGGCCGCCGGGCGTGTTCGGTGATCTGCACCAGGACCCGTCGCACAGCGGGCAACGCAACACCGCGGCCAGCCCGCGGCCACCTGGGCCGGGTGGCCTCCGGGCGCAGTCGACGTCGCGGGGTGATCCGTTTCCTCATCCTGATCTTGCGCGACGCCTCGATCGGTGCTACAACAAATCTATACCGTTTGCGGTAGATATGAGCGCCCATGAAGACCAGTGGGAGGTGGTTGGTGATGCTCATGCGTACCGATCCGTTCCGTGATTTCGACCGGATCACCCAGCAGCTGCTCGGTACGAACGCCCGGCCGTCGGCGATGCTGATGGACGCCTGGCGCGACGGCGACCAGTTCGTGGTCGAGTTCGACCTGCCCGGGGTCGATCCCGGCTCGGTTGACCTGGACGTGGAGCGAAACGTGCTGACCGTGACTGCGACTCGGCCGGCGGTGGACGAGAGGTCCGAGTTCCTGGCCGCCGAACGGCCCCGCGGCGTGTTCAGCCGGCAGCTGGTGCTGGGTGACAATCTGGACTTGGACCGCATCCAGGCCGCCTACCGGGGCGGGGTGCTCCGGTTGGTGATCCCGGTCGCCGAGAAGGCCAAGCCCCGCAAGATCACCATCAGCCACGGGGAGGCCGGCGACCAGGCCATCACCACCGGAAACGGCAGCAACGCGCAGAACACGGTGGAGGCGGCCCACGCCTGACCCGCGAACAATGCGGCTACCCGGACCTGCCCAGCGGGCGACCCACCATGCCGACGAGTGACCCATCTCCTGGGCACCGTTGCTGTGCGACGGCATCCGCTCCCCGCTGGGCAGCCTGCGACTTGGTGCCAAGCGCGGGGCTGCGATGACGCCCCTGATGCACTGCGATCGGCATTTCAGCGGGAGCGGCCTTCCACATATCTGACCGTGCGACGGAAGGTGAAGTAGCTTCCCCCGACAA
>JBIOVW010000373.1:0-2221 GCA_044867945.1 Nakamurella sp.
GTTCAAGGCGGATCAGGCCGACGCTGAGAACAATTCCCAGGTGGTGGTATTGCCGATGGTGCAGGTCAGCTACCAGGTGCCCACGGCGCTGGACGGCACGGTGCGCGCCGGCAGCAAGGTCACTGTCGGCCTGAGTGGGTCGCTGCCGCCCGGCGCGGCCCGCGGTGGCACCGTGAACGCGGCAACCCTGTCGGTGAGCTACGACGGCGGCAAGAAGTGGACGTCGGCGAAGCTGAAGAAGGTCGGGACCGGCTCGTGGCAGACGACCCTGTCCATCCCTAAGTCCGGCGCGACCGCGGTGGCGTTGCGGTCGTCGGCCTCCGACACGGCCGGCAACAAGGTCATCCAGGAAGTGATCAAGGCGTTCGGCGTGCGCCGCTGATATCGGCGAGAATCGGGGCATGACGCTGACATCCCAGGCGCTGCCCCGATCCCGCCCGGGCGACCAGGCCGTCGCCGCCGCCGGCATCGACAGCTTCCTCGACGCCGTCGACGAGCACGGGCTGGAGCTGCACAGCCTGATGGTGCTGCGGCACGGGCGGGTGGTCGCGGAGGGCTGGTGGGCGCCATACACCCCCGACCGCAAGCACTTGCTGTACTCGTTGTCCAAGAGCTTCACCAGCATCGCCGTCGGGATGGCCGTCGACGCCGGCCTGGTCGGCCTGGATGACCGGGTGCTGGATCACCTGGCCGGCTACACCAAGGCCGGGACGGCCAGCACGGTCCATGGGCGGTACCGGCGATTCCTGCTGCGACATGCCTTGTCGATGGCCACCGGGCATGAGGCCGAAACCATCGACCGGGTGGACGCCGGGGTCACCGCCGACACCGATGGCGAGTCGTTGCGGGGATTCTTCAACCTGCCGCCGGACCGCGAACCCGGGTCGGTATTCGCCTACAACCAGCTGGCGACCTATTGCGCCGCGCGGGTTCTCGGTGCCGCAACAGGTCAACGGCTGTCGGAGTGGTTGCGGCCCAGGCTGTTCGACCCGCTGGGATCCGACGAGGCCCAATGGCTGGACTACGACGGCTACGAGATGGCCTTCGCCGGTCTGCATGTGCGCACCGAAACGGTCGCGGCATTCGGTCAGCTGCTGCTGCAAGGCGGCCGTTGGGGCGAGAGGCAGCTGGTCTCGCGGAACTGGGTGCTGCAGGCCACCACGTTGCAGATGCCCAACGACGTCGACCATCTCGGCCCAGGGGCGGTTGCCGATCCGGACTCCGATTGGCAGCAGGGTTACGGATTCCAGTTCTGGATGAACCGGCACGGCTTTCGCGGGGACGGGGCGTTCGGGCAGTGCTGCATCGTCTGGCCGGACGAGGACGCCGTCATCGTCACCACCGCCGAAGTCGCCGACATGCGGCTGCTGTTGAACCTGATCTACGACCACCTGCGGCCCGCCATGCACCGCCCGCCGGCCGGACCCGACGCCGACGCCGCTCTCGCCGCCCGGCTGGCCGGACTGGCGATCCGGCCGCCGACCGGCTCCGAGGCAGCGTTCACGGGGACCTTCGCGGTCCGCGAGGACGGGCAGCAGCCGGCGGTGCCCGGATTGCGACGGGTCGTCGTCGACCCGGTCGGCCCGGACTGGGGCCTGACGTTCGAGCGGGACGCGGGGCCGGTGCGGCTGCCCGTCGGCCGACACCGCTGGTCGGATGGCCGATGGCCGGCCGCCGGCCCCGGCCTGGATGACGTGCCATTCGTCGCTGCCGCGGCGGTGGCGCCGGACGGAGGATGGCACGCCGAACTGAGGATGATCCAGACCCCGCACACCCTGCTGGTGGACGCCGGCCCGACGTCAGGAACAGCGACGGTCGGCTGGCGGATGCCGCCGTTGAACGAAGGGGGCCCCGACGTCCACAGCCTGCCCAGCGTGTCGGGCGGTCAATGACCGGTGATCACGGCTGCCAACCGAGCGGCCCGGTCGCTGGTGAAGATCTCCTCCAGCGACATGGGTGAGCCGTCCGGCCGGCCCAGCGGGACCCGCCAGTTCGGGTATTCGTCGATGGTGCCGGGCTGGTTCTGGGTTCGCCGGTCACCGACCGCGTCGGTCAACGCGACACACAGCAGCCGTGACGGTGTCCAGGTCAGGTAGCGGTGCAGGGCGGCGATGGTCGTCTCGACCGACGCGTCGTCCGGCAGGGCTCCCCGCCGCCGCAAGTTGTCCAGCCAGGCCTGGCGTTCGGTCTGGTCCGCGGCGAGTTCCGCCTCGAGCGGACG
>JBIOVW010000374.1:0-6319 GCA_044867945.1 Nakamurella sp.
GAAGGGCTTCAACGTCCTGCAGGGCGGCGCGGTCGGCATGATCCTGTACAACCCCGCGCTGGCCGACGTCGAGACCGACAACCACTGGCTGCCGACCGTGCACCTGGCCGACGGAAGGGACTTCGTCGCGTACCTGACCTCGAACCCCGGCGCCACGGCGATGTTCACCGCCGGTACCAAGGCAGAGGGCCAGGGCGACGTGATGGCTGCGTTCTCCTCTCGCGGACCCGCGGGAACCTGGATGAAGCCGGACGTCACCGCACCCGGCGTGGAGATCCTGGCCGGGCACACGCCGACCCCGGAGTCCAACACCGGGGGCCCCCCCGGCAACTACTTCCAGGCGATTGCCGGCACATCGATGTCCTCGCCGCACGTCGCGGGCTCGGCCGCCCTGCTGCGCGCGTTGCATCCGGACTGGACGCCGGGGCAGATCAAGTCCGCCCTGATGACGTCCGCGGCGACCGATGTGGTCAGGGAGGACACCACCACCCCGGCGGACCCGTACGACATGGGCGCGGGCCGGATCGATCTGACCAGGGCCGGTGACCCCGGCGTGACGTTCGACGTCACCGCTCGCCAGTTCCGCCAGGCAACCGACGACGTCGCCCGCATCGAGCTCAACCAGCCGTCGGTGAACGTGCCCACGCTGCCGGGAACCATCACAACGCACCGCACGGCGACCAACGTCACCGGCGGAACCGTCCGGTATCGGGTCAGCACGACGGCACCCCAGGGTGTGCGGATCACGGCGCGCCCGCAGGTGTTCGCCCTGCGCAAGGGCCAGTCGGTCGAGCTGACCATCACCATCGACGCCGTAGGTGTGCCGGTCGACCCGAAGAAGCCGCTCTTCGGGCGGATCCAACTCGACGAGATCGGCGCCAGGAACCGCGATGCGCATCTGCCGGTCGCCTTCACCCGCGGCCCGGCGGCGGTGACCCTGACCAGCAGCTGCGATCCGACCACGATCACGCTGCGCCCGCTGACCGAGTCGACCTGCGCGGTGACCGCGGCCAACCAGGGCGCCGCGCCGGTAACCGTGGATCTGCGGTCGTCGGTGTCCAAACGACTCCGGATCTCGTCCGTGACCGGCGCAAGTCGGGACGGGACGACCGCGGTGACGCTGAGGCAGGTGCAGCTGGCCGGCAGCCGGCCGGGCGACCCGTCGATCGCCACGGGCAACTCCCCGCGTGGGTTCAGTGCGCTGTCGGTGGCCCCGGAGCAGATCGAGGACGAGGAGATCCTCAATTTCGACGTGCCGGAATTCACCTTCAACGCGGAGAAGTACACCCGGATCGGGGTGACCTCCAACGGGTACGCCGTGGTCGGCGGGGGCGACGCCCAGGACGTCGAACTCGATCCGCCAGGGATTCCGGACGTCGCCCGCCCGAACAACGTCCTCGCGCCATTCTGGACCGATCTTGACGGCACGGGCGCGCCAGGGGTTGCGGCCGCCCTTGTGACCGCCGGGGCCAACAGGTGGCTCGTGTTCCAGTGGCAGGTCAATGTGTGGGGCACCACTAGTCAGCGGGCGTTCCAGCTGTGGATCGGCCTCAACGGCAGCGAGGACATCTCGTTCGCGTACGACCCGGCCAACCTACCCGCCGACCCGAACGGCCAGACGCTGGTCGTAGGAGTGGAGAACAGCGACGGCTCGGGCGGTGAGCAGATCGACGGTCCGCCCACCGGAGATCTGAGGGTGACCGGCGGCACGCCCACCCCGGGCGACACGGCGACCTACTCGTTCACCGTGCAGGGCGCCACCGTCGGCCAGGGCCGGGTGACTTCGACGCTGGATTCGAAGTCGATCCCCGGAACCACTGTGGAGACCGAGACGATCAAGGTCGTCCGGCGCGCCGGATAGCCGGGCGGCGGGACGCGGCGAGCTTCAGACGCTCCGCGTACCTCCCGGCGTGTCCGGCCGTCGCAACTCGTCGTGCACCACCGAGCGCACCTCGGGCAGCGCGGTGAGCCGGTCGACCAGTTCCGGCGGCACCAGGACGACCAGCCGGTTCCTGGACATCCGACGAAGGACGCGCGCGCCCGGTAGGTCGCCGGCGAGGGTCGCCCGAAGGTGCGCCTCGGACGTCGACCACGCGACGATGTACGGTTCGCCGTCCACCGCCTGCACCTCCCCTTTTGGTCCGTCCAGGCTAACGTCGGTGCAACCCCGCGGGTCCTGTCGACCGTCCCGTCTGCGGGTCGGAGAATGAACGGAGTGCTCATGTCGACTGGACGCACGCCTCGCCGCCGGCCGCCAGCCCTCGTCGTGGCGGCCGGCGCCGTCCTCGGCATCCTGCTCGCCGGATGCGGCGCTGGGCAGCCGACTGGGCCCGGGAGCACGCCGGTCACCGCCACCACGGGGTCGACCGCCCCGTCCAGCCCGGCACCGTCGGACTCCCCGACCCGCTCATTGTCTGCGTCGCAGGTGATCCCGGGCTCGACCGCCTCCGACAGCGCGGCTCCGGGCGAGGACGAGACGCTGCGGGGCCGCGTTCAGGACGGGGTGGAGTCGGGCTGTGTCGTGCTGGTCGACGAGTCCGGTGTCGTGCTGGCCAACTTGATCGGGTTCGACGCGACCGGGGTCGACGTGAGCGGCGTCGTCGAGGTGACCGGCTCGTTCAACGCCGACCTGATGACGATCTGCCAGCAGGGCCGGCCGTTCGAGGTCGCGTCGGTGCGCGCCAGCTGACTCGCCGATCCCGATGGGTCGTCATGGGCCTGCGCTCACCCGTCGCCGACCAGCGGCGACGCGGCGACCGCGGTGCCGTCCGGGAGATCGCTGATCCGGAAGTCGGCGAACACGTTGGGCGCAAGCACCTGCAGCTCCCGCAGCACCGCGACGGCCAGCGTCCGGATCTCCATGTCCGCGGCCTCTGTCGCCCGCATGCCGATGAAATGCCGCCAGGCGCGGTAGTTCCCGGTGACCACGATCGCGGTGGTGGTCGCGTTGGGCAGCACCGCCCGGGCGGCCTGCCGGGCCTGCTTGCGGGCCAGGGTGCCGTCCGGCGATTGCGCCGCCCGCTCCTCCAGCCCGGCGAGCAGCGCGTCGTAGGCGCGCGCCGACTGGGCCACCGCCGCCTCGAAGATCGCGTGCAGCACCGGGTCGGCCGCGACGATCTCCGGTTCGGCCACCTCGGGCCCCCCGGGCGGCAGGTAGCGCTGGGACAGCTGGGAGTAGGAGAAGTGCCGGTGCCGGATGAGTTCGTGGGTGACCGAGCGGGACACGTCGGTGATGTAGAACGTCGCGGTGCTGTGCTCGAGCACCGACAGATGGCCGACCTGCAGGATGTGGTCGAGGTAGCCGGCGTTGGTCGCGGTGGCCGGGATCGGCTTGTTCCACGACTGATAACAGGCGCGACCGGCGAACTCGGCCAGCGCCTGCCCGCCGGTCGCATCCGTGGTCCACGGCACGTCCGGTGGGGGCAGGAACTCGGTCCGGGCGATCAGCCGGACGCTCGGCGGGCCGCTCAGAGCGCGCCACCGGCGGCGGCCGGAGCGCCCGCGTCCCGACCCGCGTCGCCGACGGATTCGCGGGCCAGGTAGGTCTCGACGTCGAACCAGTCGTTGCCGGCCCGTTGCGCGACGTTGAGCAGGGTGGTCATCGCCGCGACCTCCTCGACCTGCTCCTTGAGGAACCACAGCATGAACTGCTCGCCCAGGAAGTCGTTCTCGGCGCGGGCCGTGGCGAACAGCTCCTTGATCTGGTCGGTGACGGTCCGCTCCTGGGCCAGGGCCAGGGCGATCGGGTCGACGATGGAGTCGAAGTCGCCGCGCACCTCGTCGACGCCGGGAATGGTGATGTTCAGGTCCCGGTCGAGCATCCACTGCACGATCATCATCGCGTGATTACGCTCCTCGACCGCCTGGCGGTAGAAGTGCGCGGCCAGCTGCGGCAGGTCGTGGGCGTCGAACCAGACAGCGATCGCGATGTACTGCTGGCTGGCGTTGAACTCATGGCGAACCTGCTCGCGGAGCAGCCCGACGAATCGGCTCCGGTTCTCGGTGGCGGTCATGGCTCGGAATCGTACGGCCGACACCACTCGTCCTTGAAGTGACGCCGCAATGGTGTCATCATGACGTCATGGATCTCACCCCCTATACCCAGAGCCTGCGCGACGACCTGATCACCGCGGCGTCCGTCGGCGACCAGGACGCCCGCCGCGCCGCCGCCATGCTGGCCGGCGCACTGGAGCCGGCCGCTCGGTTGGCCATCATGAATGCGTTGTCCGATCTGGCCGCCGAGGTGACCGGCGCCCTGCGGGACACCACGGTCGATCTGAAGCTCGATGGGCGGGACGTCCGCGTCTCGGTCACCGAGCACATTGCGTCGGAACCGGTCAGCTCCGGCACGGCCGATTACCTGCGCAAGCAGGACGCCCACGACCAGGCCGATCGCGGCGACTCCCCCGACGACCTCAAGCGGGCCGTACAGGACGCCGGCGGCGAGCTGTCCCGCACCACCGTCCGACTGTTCAACGAGCTGAAGTCGCAGGCCGAAAGGGCCGCCGCGGAGCAGGGGGTGTCGCTGAACACCTACATCTCCCGCGCGGTGTCGGACTCCGTGCGGTCGGCCGTGCCCAACAAGCACCAGCGCGGCCGGGGCGGCGACTCCGGACGCAACGTCACCGGTTACATCCGCGGCTGATCGCCCTCCTAGATTCTGACGAGGAACCCATGCACACCTTCCTGACCCCCGAACCGATCACCATCGAGATCCGCAACTCGGCCGGCTCGGTCCTGGTCGACCTCGCCGACGTCACCACCAGCACGGTCGACGTGGTGGCCGCCCCGTCCCACCCCCTCGGCTTCCTGGACGACGTGATCCGGGCGGCCAAGGCCCAGTTCGCCGGCGCCCGCACGGGTGGTGGCTACGACAGCGGTGCGGGCGGCTACGGCGAAAAGCCCGTCGACGACCCGGCCGAGCGGGTCCGGGTGGACCTGCGCCAGCACGGCACCGGGGGCGAGTCGGCCACGCTGATCGTGGACACCGACCCGGCCCGGGACGGCTGGAAATCGGCTTTCACCGTGCACGTCACCGCGCCCGCCGGGTCCGGCGTGCGGGTGCAGACCCAGTCCGCGAACACCGTGAACAACGGGATCGCCGGTCGGGTCGAGGTGCGTACGGCCTCCGGGGACGTCCGCATCGACCAGGTGCTCGGCCGGTCGGTGGTGCAGACGGCCAGCGGCGACGTGGCGGTCGCCGACACCGCCGAATGCGACATCCGTACCGCCTCCGGCGATATCGAGGTGCGTCGGGTGCGCTCGGAGGCACAGCTGCATTCGACGTCCGGCGAGATCCGGGTGGACGCGGCCGGTGACGACCTGAGTGCACGCAGCGTCTCCGGCGACATCCGGGTGCAGGACGCCACTTCCGGGCGCGCGGAGCTGATCACGGTGTCCGGTGACGTGGAGATCGGCGTGCATGCCGGCACTCTGGCGGCGATCGATCTGAGCACGGTTTCGGGTTCGACCAACAACGACTTCGCTGTCAGCGACGAACCGCCGAGTCGCCCGGACGCGGCGGACGCCGCGTACGTGGTCGATGCGGACGGCGAGCCCGGCCCGGCCGATCAACCGATCGGCGGGGCCGTCGGCCCGGACGAGCAGGTGCTGGACCTGCGGGTCAAGACGACCTCCGGCGACATCCGGTTGCGCCGGGCCGCGCGAGTCTGACGGTCGGGGGCGGACCGGCGGCCGTCGCGGCGCCGGTCCGCCCCGTGAGGTGCGCCAACATGGCCCTGCCGGGTGCCGGTCGTCGCTACTGCCGTCTCAGGGGGTCTCGGAACGATCCAAAGGCACTCAGGGCCGCAGGCGCAGGGCGAGACCGCCTCGACGGGGATCGGCCGCCGGGCCGTCCCGTCCGATCACCGCGACCCCGCCGAAGAACGGCCGTTGCTCGGGCCACTGCACGACGTTCTCGCCCTCGTCCGTGAGGGAGTCGATCACTTCAGGGCCGAAGCCGGGCTCCAGGTGCACGCCGTCGGGGGTGGCGGTCATTCGCGGCGCGGCGACCGCCTCGGCAGGGCTGCGGCCGTCGACCAGCACCCGGGTCAGCACCTGCAACAGGGCCGGCCGGATCCGACTGCCGCCGGCGGCCCCGCCGGCGAACAGCAGGCCGCCGGCGGGATCGGTCACCACCAGCGGCACCATCATCGACGGCATCCGCTCCCCCGCCTTCATCTCCGCCCGCAGCAGCTCACCCTCGCCGAGCATCGAGTTGCCGTGCACCCCGCCGTACCAGACGCCCGATCCCAACCCGAGGGAATGCGTTGCTGCGCAGGCATTCCCGGCGTCGTCGACGGCGACGACGGTGGTCGTC
>JBIOVW010000375.1:0-3169 GCA_044867945.1 Nakamurella sp.
GGCCCGTGAGCTGGGCGGACTGTCCGCGGACGTGGTCTCCGCGGAGACCCTCGGCCGCAACGGCGTCGACGTGCAGATCACCCTCCCCGGTGGGGACACGGTGACCGGGGCGTTCGGCCTGGTCACCGGTGATTCCGGCGGTGGCGGCGGCCCGGTGCGCTACCTGAGCCTGGCCACCACGCACCTGCACGACGGCGGCTGGGACACCTACATCGACGCCTTCGTCGAACAGTTCGGCGGGGACCGGGAAGCGATCACCGCCTACCTGGACTCGGCGCTCGCGGCCATCGACGCCGGCCGGGTCGACCCGGGCCGGCACTTCCCCGGCGACGCCCGCCCCGACTACGAGCCGACGCTGCAGATCCGGCCGAGCGCGGACGGCGTCGTCGTCGCCTGGAAGTTCACGCTCAATCCCTGAGCCGCGCGCACGGCCGGACGCCGCGGGAGTAGTCGCCCAGCATGTCCACCGCCCGGTCGCCCAGCGGGTTCACCCCGCGGCCCACCGCCAGGGAGTGCGCGACCAGCACGTGCAGGCACTTGACCCGGTCCGGCATGCCCCCGGCCGTCACCGCGATGCCCAGGTCGTCGATGTCGTTGCGCATGGCCAGGTAGGACTCGTGCGCCGCCCGGTAGCGTTCGGCCAGTTCGGGGTCGGCGGCCAGTTCGTCGGTCATCTGTCGCATCACTCCCCCGGCCTCCATCCGGCCGATCGTGGAGTTCAGCACCGAGCAGCACAGATAGAAAAGGGTGGGGAACGGGGTGCCGTCGGGCAGCCGCGGGGCGGTCTGCACGACCGCGGGCACCCCGTGCTCGCATCGGTAGGCCACGCCCAGCACCCCCCGCGGCGGCCGGCCCAGCTCGCGGGTGAGCAACGCCAGGTCCTCGTCGGTGGCCGGCTCGAGCCGCAGGGCTACTGCCCCTGCTCGGTCAGCGTGTCCCACAGGCCGCCGTACCAGGGCTCGTTCGACGTCGGGTCGGCGCCGGAGCCGTCGCCGGAGTTCGGCAGGGCCGGCGCGTGCACGACGAAGACGGTGTCGCCGGGGGTGACGTACTGCAGCCGGCGCCGGGCCTCGGCGGCCACGTAGTCGTTGTCCAGCAGCGCATCCTTGCGGGCCTGCAGTTCGGCGCGTTGCCGCTCCAGGTCCTGCTGGGAGCCGACCGCGGCGGCCAGGTCGGCACGCTGCTCCAGGTAGTTGCGCAGCGGAAAGGCGACCGAGAGCGCGACCGCGCAGAGCACCAGGCCCAGGATGGCCACCTGCCTGGCCAGGGCCGACTGGGGCATGAGACTGCGCACCGGCAGCACCGGCGCCCGCCAGGTCCGGCCGGTCCGCCGCGCGGTGCCGGGCGCGGCGTTGGTCGGCGCCGCCGCCGGGCGGGACGCCGCCGGGCGGGACGCCGCCGGTCGGGACGACCCGGCCCGGCCCCTACCGGCCGTTCGGGTCGGCCGACCCTTGCCGCCCGCAGCGGTCGGCCGGGCGGCGGACGGTGCCCGCGTCCCCGATCCCGGCCGCCGCCGCGGTTGTTCGCTCATGCCGGCGCCGGACCCCGATCAGGAGCCGGCCGAGTACCGCGGGAAGGCCAGTTCGCCCAGGTAACGGGCCGCGTCGCCGAGGTTCTCCTCGATCCGCAGCAGCTGGTTGTACTTGGCCACCCGCTCGGATCGGGCCGGGGCGCCGGTCTTGATCTGGCCGCAGCCGGTGGCCACCGCGAGATCGGCGATGGTGACGTCCTCGGTCTCGCCGGAGCGGTGGCTCATCATGCAGCGGTAGCCGGCGTTGTGCGCCAGGGTGACCGCGTCCAGGGTCTCGGACAGGGTGCCGATCTGGTTGACCTTGACCAGCAGCGCGTTCGCGGCGCCGCGGGCGATGCCGTCCTCCAACCGTTCCGGGTTGGTGACGAACAGGTCGTCGCCGACGATCTGGATCTTCGACCCGAGCTGGGTCGTCAACGAGATCCAGCCGTCCCAGTCGTCCTCGGACAGCGGGTCCTCGATGGAGACGATCGGGTAGTTGGCGATCAGATCGGTGTAGACGGCGATCATCTCGTCAGAGGTCTTCCCGCCACCCTCGTAGGTGTAGGTGCCGTCGCTGAAGAACTCGGTCGCCGCGACGTCCATGGCCAGCACGACGTCGGTGCCGAAACCGAAGCCTGCCTTGGTGATCGCCTCGGAGATCAGGTCAAGTGCCGCCTTGCTGGACGACGCCGCCGGGGCGAAGCCGCCTTCGTCGCCGAGCGCGGTGGAGAAGCCGGCCTTCTTCAGCACCGACTTGAGCGAGTGATAGACCTCGGCGCCCCACCGGAGGGATTCGCGGAAGGTCGGCGCGCCGATCGGCGCGATCATGAACTCCTGGACGTCGACGCCGCTGTCGGCGTGCGCGCCACCGTTGACGATGTTCATCATCGGTACCGGCAGGATGTGCGCGTTCGGGCCGCCGATGTAGCGGAACAGCTCCAGCTCGGCCGACTCGGCCGCCGCCTTTGCCACAGCAAGCGAGACGCCGAGGATCGCGTTGGCGCCGATCCGGCCCTTGTCCGGGGTGCCGTCCAGGTCGATCAGCTTCTGGTCGATGACCCGCTGCTCGATGGCGTCGTAGCCGATCAGCGCCGGCCCGATCTCCTCCAGCACGGCATCGACCGCTTTGAGCACTCCCTTGCCCAGGTACCGGGCGGAGTCGCCGTCGCGCAGTTCCACGGCCTCGTGCTCGCCGGTCGAGGCCCCCGAGGGCACCGCGGCGCGGGCCAGCGACCCGTCGTCCAGTGCGACCTCCACCTCGACGGTGGGGTTGCCCCGGGAATCAAGAATCTCGCGTGCACCGATGAGTTCGATGGCCGCCACTGGGCACATCCCTTCGCTTGCGGTTACGGGCCACAGGTCGGCTCGGGGTCGGCGCAGCGCGCTGCGGCCGGGCCTGAGCCGCACCAAGCCTAGAGGTGAACGCTCCCGCGGTCGCGTCGGACTCGCCCGATGCCCGCACCAGTCTTTCTAGACAGATCGAGAGATGTCTAGAATTGGCGCAATGGCGCTCAGCATCAAGACCGAGGAGGCGGACCGGCTGGCCCGGGAACTGGCCGCGGCGACCGGTGAGAGCCTCACCGAGGCGGTGACCCGTGCGCTGCGGGAACGGCTGGACCGAGTCCGGGTCGGCGAAAGCGAGTACATCGACAGGCT
>JBIOVW010000376.1:0-3917 GCA_044867945.1 Nakamurella sp.
GGAGGACAGCAGCTCCTTGGACGACCGGATCCGGGACAGGTTCAGTCCGGCGCCCGAGCCACCCTTGAAGATCAGCCCTTCCTCCCGGTACCAGTTCAGGATCGAGTCCATGGTGTCGTCGACGGAAAGGATAAAACAAGCTGAGACCTGTTGAGGAGACTGGGTTCCCACGTTGAACCAGACCGGCGAGTTGAACGCGAACACCTGGTGCAGCAGCATCCAGGTCAGCTCGTGCTCGAAGATCTGCGCGTCCTGCTCGGTGGCGAAGTAGCCGTGCTCGACGCCGGCCTTCGTGTACGTCGACACCACCCGGTCGATGATCTGCCGCAGGCTCGATTCGCGCGCCGGCGTGCCGACCGCGCCTCGGAAATACTTGCTGGTGACGATGTTGGTCGCGTTCACCGACCAGAAGTCGGGGAACTCCACCCCGCGCTGCTCGAAGTTGACGGTGCCGTCCCGCCAGTTGGTCATCACCACGTCGCGACGCTGCCAGGTCACCTCGTCGTACGGGTGCACCCCGGCGGTCGTGTACAACCGCTGCAGGGTCAGGCCCTGCCCACCGGCCGAGCCGGATGCGCCGGTCGACTTGGTCTTGCGAGCCTTGGCCGACCCGCCGTTCGAGCCGTTGGCGGACCCGGGGACCCCCATGGTCTCGGTCATGTGCTTCCTTCCCCTTGAAGCATGAAAAACCGCGAATGGACGTGGTGGAGTAGGCACCTCACCCACCGGCGAGCCACCTGCTGGACGTGCTGGTTCAGTTGACGGTGACCGGCGGCGACCGATCGGGCGCCTCGTCGCTGCTCGCGTCCTGGACGTTTCGCTCCCGCATGCTCGCGATCTCGGCCGAGAAGTCCTCGGCCGAGGTGAATGACCGATAGACGGACGCGAACCGCAGGTAGGCCACCTCGTCCAGATCGCGCAGCGGGCCGAGGATCGCCAATCCGACGTCCTGACTGGCCACCTCGGCCTGACCCGATCCGCGCACCGCCTCCTCGACCCGCTGGGCAAGCTGGGCGATGGCGTCCGGGTCGACCGGCCGGCCCTGGCAGGCCCTGGTCACGCCGGCGATCACCTTGCTCCGGCTGAACGGCTCGGTCACCCCGCTGCGCTTGACCACGGACAGCAGCGCGCCCTCCAGCGTGCTGAACCGCCGGCCGCATTCGGGGCAGGCGCGCCGCCGGCGGATGGCCTGGCCGTCGTCGATCTCGCGGGAGTCGATGACCCGGGAGTCCGGATGGCGACAGAAGGGGCAGCGCACGACGGTGACCTCCCTTTCTGTCCCCAATGGCGTCCAGACTGTGGATCGGACGTGTGGATGGACCGTCGGTGTGGATCGCGGTGTGCACGACCGGTGGGCAACTGACCATTCCTGTGGACAACTACTCGACGAGGTGGCACAACCTGTTGATATCTTACACCCGTGTAAGTACCAGATGTAGGGGTTGACGGTAGATCCGCGCGGACCGATTCGCAAGCCGACCGCGGCGTGTCGGGGTGTGTGTCGACGATCCGGCCGGGGGAACGTCCTCATCCGGCCGAGGTGGGCACGCGCAGCACCTCGCCCACCCGGACGACGTCACCGGGCACATCGTTGAGTGTCCGGATCTGGTCGATGACGGCCCGCGGATCACGGTCGGGTGCCGCCGACGAGGCGATCGACCACAGGGTGTCGCCGGGCCCGACCGTGACATCGACGAGGTCGGTCGCCGCGCCGACCACCGAACCGGCGAAGAGCCGGCCGATCAGCAGCGCCAGCGTGACCGCCACGAGCAGGGTGAGCCCCAGCCGGCCCCAACGGCCGAGCCGGTACGTCGCGTCCGCCGCCGGATGGCGACGCCCGGCCGGATCGGCGACCCGGCGGACCGAGGCCACCGGCCGGCCGGAACGCCCCACCACTGCCGACGCCGCACTCCCCTGGGTGTCCACCACGAAGGCGCGGCCGTGCCGGCGGCGGCGCCGCCGGGCCAGTTCTCGCTCGCGGGCCGCCCGGGCCGCCTCGCTACGGCGTGGCCGCCGCCGCTGGACGGCACCCGGCCGGTCCCCGTTCGCCGCCGGGTCGGACGGGCCGACACCGCCGGCAGCAGATCGCCTGGTCAACCAGCCGGTCGGGTCGACCTTCGGCAGGTGCCACGAGCGTTCGTCGACATCCGAGTGCAGGACCTGCGTTCTCACGATCACACCTGACCGATCCACCGGGCCAGCGGACCCGATCTCTCCTCTGCGTGGCGCTCGAAAACCTGGCGGGGCTCGAACGGACGTTCTATCGAACGTCTGCACGAGTTCTACACCGGGGGTCTGACAGTGGGAAGATCTGTCGGCGTGTTGATCGAACGGATGTTTGAATTGTGACGTGCCGAACCCTAGGCTGGGGTGAACGGATGACCGGCGCAGTTCAGGAGGGTGCACTGACCATGGGCGACGACGAGAAGGCCACACCGGGCGACGCGGAACAGGGCGCGACCGCCGTAGCGAAGGGCGCCGGAGCGGAGGTCGTCGGCTTCCCCGACCCACCTGCGAAGCCGGGACGCGTGCTGACCATGCGTCAGCACAAGATCCTGCAGGTCATCCGCGACTCGGTCGAACGCCGGGGCTACCCGCCGAGCGTCCGGGAGATCGGTGATGCGGCCGGCCTCAAATCGCCGTCCTCGGTGGCCCACCAGCTCAAGGTGTTGGAGAAGCGCGGCCTGCTGCGCCGCGACCCGAACCGGCCTCGTGCGGTGGACATTCGACCGCTGGAGGACGCGATGCCGGACACGGAGGCGACCAACCCGCTGCCCAGCCCGAGCTACGTGCCGGTGGTCGGACGGATCGCCGCCGGTGGCCCGATCCTGGCCGAGCAGGCCATCGAGGACGTTTTCCCACTACCCAAGGAGATCGTCGGCGAGGGCACGTTGTTCCTGCTCAAGGTGGTCGGCGACTCGATGATCGAGGCGGCGATCACCGATGGTGACTGGGTGGTGGTGCGGCAGCAGCCGGTGGCCGAGAACGGCGACATCGTGGCCGCGATGATCGACGGCGAAGCGACCGTCAAGACGTTCAAACGCAAGGACGGACACGTCTGGCTGATGCCGCACAACGCGGCCTACCAGCCGATTCCCGGTGACGAGGCGGTCGTACTCGGCCGGGTCGTCACCGTCCTTCGCAAGGTCTGACCGAACGTCGGCTCAGGGCCGCCGTTCCTCCGCCGGTACGGGATTGACAGCCGGCGGTGGCGGAGGGACGGCGATCACCGGCGCCTGGCCGGTGATCTGCGCCGTAGGGGTCGCCTGGGTCGCCGTCACGTCGGACTCCGCGCTGCCGCGTTTGGTCTGCTCGTCGTCGTGCATCGCACCGACCTCGGACTTGAGGATCCGCAGGGAGCGCCCGACGCTGCGTGCCGCATCGGGCAGCCGCTTCGCGCCGAAAAGCAGGATGAACGCGGCAATGATGATCAACCAGTGCCACCAGGACAGGCCGCCCATGTCTTGTGCCTCCTCGTTATCACGACGTTGGGTCCGCGCAGATGCCGCCTCGGTACCGACTTCCGTGACGTGCGGCCGATCCGCGTCGACTGTGCTTCGCGGCCGAGCCGGTCACGGATTGCTCCGACGACGTCTGGTCGTTCGGTGCCATCCGACCCACGCTCAGGTTACCCGTGCAGCGCTCCCGTGGGATCGTCCGAAGCCCGACGCACAGCCGGTTCTGTAGTCAGCTCACAGCCGCGAAGGGCGCCAGCACACCCGCCAGGTCCGGGTAGACCCGGGCCCGGAGCAACGTCCCATCCGGCGTGTGCTCCTCGCCCAGGACCGTCCCCTCGGCATGCACCCGCGACACCAATGCCCCCTCGGCGAAGGGCACCAGCACGTTCACCGCCACCGCCGGGTCGGGCAATGCCTCGGCGATCCGCGCCCTCAGCATCTCCACCCCGGCTCCGGTCC
>JBIOVW010000377.1:0-6929 GCA_044867945.1 Nakamurella sp.
AAAGGGCGGCGTCCTAGGCCACTAGACGATGGGGGCTTGGCCTTGGCAACCCAGCCTCCAACGGCGACCGTTGGGAGCCTGGAAAGCATACGGCACTTGGCTCAGCCGACCAAAACGGTACCCCGCTGCCGGGTCAGCCACCGGCCGAGGGTCCCTCGGCCGTGGGAACGGCGGGGTCGAAAGGTGCACCGCGGGCGTTTTCGGTCAGCTTGGTGATCCGAGCCATGATCGCCGTCGTGGCGGCGCGCACCGCCTCGGCGTCCTCGGCTTGACCGGCCCAGGGCGACAGGTCGACGGGCTCCCCGACGATCATGCGCACCGCGTGCCGGCGCCACAGGTGCTTGGTGCCCGGCCGTGGTCCCCACATACCGACCGGAATGACCGGCACATCCGGGTGGGCCAGCGCGAGCCGAGCCGCGCCCGTCTTGCCCGGCCCCGGCCGCAGGTCCGGCTGTCGGGTCCGCGTCCCCTCCGGATACAGGCACACGACCTGGCCCCGCCGCAGCGTCCTGGCCGCCGCGGCCAGTGACTCCGCGGCCCTGGCCGTGCCGCGCACGACCGGGATCTGCCGGGCCGCCCGCAAGATCCGACCGACGATCGGCCACTCGAACACCTCGGCCTTGGCCAGGAAGTGCGGAAAGCGGTGGTGACCGGTGACCAGCCGTGCCAGTGCCAGGGTCTCCGTCTCGGACAGGTGGTTGGCCACGATGATCGCCGGCCCGGAAGTCGGGATCTGATCGCCTCGTTCGAAACGCACCCGATGCACGATCTTGGCGCCGAGCGCTATGCCGAGGAACGTGATGATTGTCCGGATCGGTCGCTCCCGCGGCCAGTGCACGGCGTCCAGGATGCGGGGGCGGCGGCCCGGCGGCACGGCGTTCATGCGCCGATCCTGCCAAGCCGAACCGGGCCACCGGCCGCCAGACCTCACGTCGACCGCCTTGGTCACGTCTACCGTGCGTGAACAGCAATGATGTGACCGTGTACACCGTCGCCGATTCCCCGGTAGGGGAGCTGACCCTGGTCGGCGACGGAGCCGCGCTGACCGCGATCTACTTCCCCGACCATGCTCGACGTCCGGGCGGCCAGACCTTCGGGTTCCGCGACGACGAGGCCTTCGACGCCGCCCGCGACCAGCTCGCCGAGTACTTCGCCGGCGCCCGCACGACGTTCGACCTGCCGCTGGCACCCCGCGGGAACGACTTCCAGCGCAAGGTCTGGCGGCTGCTGACCACCATCCCCTACGGGCAGACCCGCAGCTATGGTCAGCTGGCCGCGCAGCTCGGCGACCCGGGCCTGGCCCGCGCGGTCGGCGCGGCGAACGGCCGCAACCCGATCTCCATCGTGGTGCCCTGCCATCGGGTGGTCGGGCATGACGGCGCTCTCACCGGGTACGCCGGCGGGTTGGCCCGCAAGGCCTACCTGCTGGAACTGGAGCGGCCGGCCGGCGCCCATCCGCCCATGCTGTTCTGACACGCAGGCTCGGCTCGCCGTACTCCGGCACAACGATCACTGGTCCCCCGGACGACTCGCACCAATCCAGATCTTCGTCGCTTCCGAATGACTCCGGACAACGCCCCGGCAACCGGTCGGGCGCCGACGAAGGAGTGCGCATGAGGAAGAGGTCGTCGCGAGCATCGTCGCCGTGTGGCCCGATGGTTCGGGGGCCGGCAAGGACAGGGCGGGAATAGCCTGCTGCATCCATGTTGGCTATTTGTCAGCAGCCTGCTTTCTGACTTTCCGACGGTTTCTGCTTGTGCATCACCGCAACGCCGAATGGATCGGTGAATCGACAATGAGCAACAAACTGCTCTCCCGGCCCGCCGGGTCGGCCGCGACGGGCAGTCTCGACATGGTGACCGGGCTTTCGTCGAATGTTTGCCGCGGGGTCGCTGCCGGCACCAGGGTCGGCCGGTATCGCATCGAGTCGTATCTGGATCGCGGCGGCATGGCGTCGGTGTACGAGGCGACCGACCTGCACCTGAACCGCCGTGTCGCGCTCAAGGTGCTGGTCGCGGAGCTGGCCGACGACATCGAGATGCGCGAGCGTTTCGTCCGGGAGTCGCGGTTCGCGGCGTCCTTGGAACATCCGAACATCGTGCCGATCTACGACGCCGGGGAGGTCGAGGGGCTTTTGTACATCGCCATGCGACTGGTCCGCGGTACCAATCTGGCCGGTTTCCTGCGGTCCGCGGGTCCGATGGAGCCGGCACTGGCGTTGAGTCTGCTGGCTCCGGCGGCCGGTGCGCTTGATGCCGCGCACGCCATGGGACTTGTGCACCGGGACGTCAAGCCGGCGAATATCTTGCTGGCGATGGGCCGGGCCGGTCACCGGCACGTGTATCTGGCCGATTTCGGGGTGACCAAACGGGTCTCCGCGTCGTCGGACCTGACGGTCGGCGGGACGTTCGTGGGAACGATGGAGTACACCTCACCCGAGCAGATCCGCGGGGAGGGGCTGGACTTCCGTTCGGACCTGTACGCATTGGGTTGTGTCGCCTATCAATGCCTGACCGGGTCGCCGCCGTTCGTGCGTGACGATCAGGCGGCGCTGCTGTGGGCGCATCTGGCCGTCGATCCGCCACCGGTCTCCGCCCGCCGCAAGGACCTGGCCCTGGCCGATCCGGTGATTGCGCGATGCCTGGCCAAGTCACCCCAGGATCGATTCCAGACGTGCGGCCAGTTCATCGAGGCGTTGGCCGACGCCGTGTGCACCGGCCGCCACCGATCGGCGTCAGCGCACCACGGCGTCGGGGCCGGGTCGGTGACCCACCGCTCGGCCGTGACAGGACGCCAATCCCAACCCGAGAACGTCCGGATCGAACTAGATTCAGGCTAAGCGGCCGGGCGTTCGGCCCGGATCTCTGTCGGTTGGACGGTGGCCTCCGCCGACCCGCCCAGCGTGGCGAGCCGGGGAAGCAGGAGCGACTGCCACAGCGCCCGGTTGGATTCCCGGAAGAATCCGTGGTGTCCCACACGCTCGACCCCCAGTTCGGCCGGGTCCAGCCGCAACCGTTCCACGGATGTACCGACGTACAGCGCGTCCATGGCGTCGATGGCGTCCGCCGTCAGCAGTTCGTCGTCGGTGAACCACATGCTCGTCACCTGGGTGGTCACGTGCGCGACCCGCTCCCGGATCCGGGGCACGTCGACCTCGAAGTAGCCGGGGGACAGGCACCAGCGCCGCCATTGCCGCATCACGTTCGCGGGCACGTCCCCGATAATGCCCAGCCGCCGCCCCGGGAAGTAGCCGGCCGCCACGATCGCGGCCGGTGCGAGGGTGTGCCAGAGCATGGGGGCACGCCGCCGGACCGCCGGCGCGTTGTGCTTCCAGTAGCCGTTGCCACTGGCCACCACGACCGCCCGATCGACCAGGCCGTGATGGGTGAACGGCAGCACCTGCCCGCCCAAACTGTGCCCGAGCCAGGTGACCGGAAGCCCGTCGGCCCGCTCGACCAGGGCCTCGAGGGCACTGGCCGCGTCACCGGCCCACCGGATGAGGTCGCCCGCCTCCGCCCGCAGCTCGGCCCGGCTCCCGGTGCCCCGGTAGTCGAAGGACAGGGTCAGGAAGCCGTTTTCGTGCAACCACCGCGCGAGCGGACGGTAGAACGACGCGGGCGTGGCCATGGCCGGCAGCAGCAGGACCGCCCCGCGGGGAGCCCGCGGCCGGAACCAGGTCGCCGGCAGCTCGCGGCCGTCGTCGGCGGCGATCGTCTCGTTATAACGAGTGTCATAGAGGACCATGCGCAGCAGCATATGACAACTGTCATAGGGGGGCAATAGGATTGCCGGTATGGCCAATGACACGCGCGCTCGCATGGTCGCCGGCGCGGCCCGCATGATCGCCCGACGCGGGGTGGACGCGATGAGCCTGCGGGAGCTGGCGCACAACGAGGGCGTGCCGCTCGGCTCGACGTACCACTTCTTCCCCGGCGGGAAGGCGGCGCTGGTCGACGATGCGGTGAACTACGTCGGTGACGAGGTGGCCAAGGTCGTCGAGTCGACCCACGGCCAGGGGTCGGAGGCCATCGTCACCTGGGTGCTGAACGCCTGGCGGCGCATCCTGGTGCGCAGCGACTTCCAGTCCGGCTGTCCGGTGCTGGCGGCCGCGGTGGCCAAGGACGAGCGGCACCGGGCGACGGCCCGGGCGGTGTTCGACCGGTGGACTGCAGGGTTGACCGAGGTCTTGATCGACGACGGGGTGCCGGCCCGGCGGGCGTCGACCGTGGCCCGGATGATGATCGCCTCGCTGGAGGGTGCGGTGGGGCTGGCCCGCGCCTGCGGCGACATCAGGCCATTGGACGACGTGCAGCTCGAACTCATCGAGCTGGTCCGGTCGGCGGCGGGCGGGACCGAGCGTGGCGGTCGCCGCGAGGTGAACGGCGCCGCGCCCGACGGGCTTCGATACGCGCACCACCGGACCTGATCTCTGCCCGATCGTGCCCTTTCGCTCGAGATCGACTCCTGACAGGCTGACCTGTGCGGTCGCTGAGTCGATCAGGGCCGCGTGCCCCGCTCGCTCGAGGAGAAGGAGCGCACTGTGCGCGGACGACGCATCACCACCCTGATCACCGCGCTGGCCGCGGCCGCCACCGTCGCCCTGACCGGCAGCGTGGTCGGTCCGGTCGCCAGTTCCGACGCATCGGCGGGGCGCCACCAGTGGCGCGCCGATCTGGACGCGGCCAGCACCGCGATCCCGACCGCGGCCCAGCCGGCTGTGCAGTCCCATGCCAAGAGCCTGATCCGGGCCCGGGCCAGCAACACCAAGGCGACCGCGGTCGCAGCGGTGTCGTCGACCAACTGCGCCGGCTGCACGGGCGATGCCACCACACTGCAGGTCGTCTACTTCGACGGGTCCGGTCCGGTGCTCGCGGACAACGTGGCCAATGCCGTCTCGGGGTGCGCGGGCTGCGGCGGGTCCGCCGTGTCGGTGCAGGTGATCATCGCCCGCAAGGCCGATCAGCTGATCGTCAACAACGGCGCGCTCGCCTTGAACCTTCCAGCCTGTACCGGTTGCACGACGACGGCCAACGCCCTGCAGTTCGTGCTGGTCGGCGGGACCCGCCGGGATCTGACTGCGGCCACCAAGGACACGATCGGTCAGCTGCAGGACGTCCTGGCCGGCCGGTTGACCACGGCGGCCAAGGCGCCGAAGGCCCAGGCCCGGGCCACCGCCCGGGCGGAGACGGCGTCGATCGCGGATCAGTTGCAGGCGGTGCTGGTCAAGGACACCGGGTCGACCACGGTGCAGCGCAACATCGACGTCCGGGTCGGCTGAGCCGGCACACTCGGTCCGGAAGGGGTCGGTGACCGCCGACCCGTTCCCGGCCCGGTGCCGGGTAGCCGAGGTCCGCCCGGTCCCGGACCGAGTTCTCGGGGGCAGGGTGGGGTTATCCCTACCCGATACCGGGGTCACACCCGATGCCGGTGGCCGGCCGCGGAGCCTACCGTCCGAAACGGTCCAGAAATTCACTCGGAACCGTTGGAGACAGTCATGACTCACGCCGCGCCCGCATCCGGAACTCCGGTGGGTGTCCTCGACGACCCCGCCGTCGTCCCGGTCGCCCGTGCCGTCGACCTGCACAAGGTCTACGGCGAAGGGGATACCCGGGTCACCGCACTCGACGGGGTGTCCGTCGAGTTCTGGCCGAGCCAGTTCACCGCGATCATGGGTCCTTCCGGCTCGGGGAAGTCGACCCTGATGCATTGTCTGGCCGCGCTGGACGCCGCCTCGGCCGGCTCGGTGTTCGTCGGCGACGCCGACCTGACCCGGCTCGGTGACAAGGAACTGACCCGGATCCGCCGCGATCGGATCGGCTTCGTGTTCCAGGCCTTCAACCTGGTGCCCACACTGACCGCGCTGGAGAACATCACGCTGCCCATCGACATCGCCGGCCGCAAACCGAACAGGCCCTGGCTGGACACCGTCATCGACACCGTCGGGCTGCGGAACCGGCTGGACCACAAGCCCAGCCAGCTCTCCGGTGGTCAGCAGCAACGGGTCGCGTGCGCCCGGGCACTGGCCGGGCGGCCGGACATCGTGTTCGCCGACGAGCCCACCGGGAACCTCGACTCCGTCTCCGGCGCCGAGGTTCTCGGGTTCCTGCGGCGGTCGGTCAGCGAGTTCGGACAGACCGTGGTCATGGTCACCCACGATCCGAACGCCGCCGGGTACGCGGACCGGGTACTGTTCCTGGCCGACGGTCGGATCGTCGACGAGATGCTCGATCCCACCGCGGATCGGGTGCTGGAGAAGATGAAGCACCTCGACGCGCGAACTGCCCAGGGCTGATCGAGATGCTCAAGGCAACATTGAAAGGTCTGCTGGCGCATAAACTGCGGCTCGGGATGAGCGCGTTCGCGATCGTCCTCGGGGTGGCGTTCGTCGCCGGCACGTTCGTGTTCACCGACACGCTCAACCGCAGCTTCACCGATCTGTTCCGGCAGACCGCCCCGGACGTCACCGTTCGGCCCGCCGACATTGCCGCTGACAACGGCGGTTTCACCGGTGCGGACGCCCGTACCGTGCCCGCCGACCTGGTGGCGACTCTCGCCGGCCGACCCGGCGTCGCCCGGGTCGACGGGAACATCACCGATCAGAGCACCTTCATCGTCGGGCGGGACGGGAAGGTGGTCGGCAGTGGCGGTGGGGCACCGGGCATCGGGGTGACCTACAACGACGGACCCGCCGCCGACGGGTCGCCGATCGTCACCGTCACCTCCGGCCACGCACCCGACGGACCGGACGAGTTCCTCGTCGACGACAAGGCCGCGGCCGCCGCGGGGTACGCCGTCGGCGACGAGATCACGCTGGTCACCACCGGTCCCGAACCCACGGTGCGCGGCACTCTGGTCGGCACCGTCCGGTTCGGCGAGACCGGCAACACCATCGGCGCCACCCTCGTGCTCATGGACACCGCCACCGCGCA
>JBIOVW010000378.1:0-3380 GCA_044867945.1 Nakamurella sp.
ACTCTGGAAGCTGCCCGGCGCGGTGATGATCGGGCCATCGGCATCGGTGGTGATCCAGTGCGTGGCGTGGTCGTAGTAGAAGTGGATCGGCGTGGTGACGTCGTCCACCGTGAGTGGGATGTTCTCCCCGTTGCTCACGGCGCCGGCCCCGTAGTTCTCGTCCCAGGACTTGTTGATCGCCGCCTTGTAGGCGTAGTTCCCCTCGGGAAGGGTGTGGGTGCCCTTCCACACCTGGTCGTGCTCGTCGAGGGTCAGCTGAGCGTGATCGCATTCCGGCTGCCAGTCCCCGGGGCAGCCCATCTCGGAATTGAGGTCGCCCGGCGCGGACACCGCGGTGGGTTGGCTGACCGGCCCACCGCCCCCGGTGGGCGGCGCGGGCGGGTCGCCGACGGTCGACGAGGTGACCGTCGACGAGGTGTGCCCGCTGTTGTCCCTGACCACCGCCGCATATTCGACGAGCGTGCCGTTGGCCAGCCCGGAGACGTCCTGGAACACCCGGTAGGGGGCATTGTCGTCGGTACCCAGTTGCTGCCAGTCGGTGCTGCCGGCCGGTCGCCAGGCGAAGCTGACCTGATTGAACCCGCCACCCGGGACGGCCACGCGGATCTGGGCGCGCGGGCCGCCGGTGCCGTCCGGTACTGGGGTGATGAATTCGGGAGTGGCCGCGCCGCGGCTGCGTTCCAGGCGTTCGGTCGCCTTGAACACCGTCATCGACAGCGGCGGCACGGTGACGGTGACCCGCCCCTCGCCGTCCGCCCGGAGCCGGTCGTCCCGGTCCGGATAGATCGACCGGAACCGGCCGTCGCCGGTGAAGGTGTCGAAGGTGGCGGTCTTCTCGGCGGTCGCATTGTTGGCGACGACGACGTACTCCACCTGGTCGCGAGCGTCGATCCGGCTGAACGCGTAGATGCCGGCCTCGCCGGACGCATACCGGTGGATCTGTGCGCCGTCGGCCATGGCCGGGTTGTTCGTGCGCAGCTCGGACAGCGCCGCGATCTCCTGGTAGAGCGGGTGGTTTCGGTCGAAGTTGTCGACGGCGGTGGTGGCGTCGGTGCCCAGCAGGTCGTCGTCGTTGTAATCGGCCGCCTGGCTGGGGAACATGTCCTGCCGGGCATCCTTGTCCCCGCCGGCGCCGGTGAAACCCTGCTCGTCGCCGTAGTAGACGACCGGCTGTCCGCGCGAGGTGTACATGAGTGAGTGGGCCAGCTCGTCCCGCTGCAGCAACTCCGTCTCATCGGTGAATTCTCGGCTCAGGAAGTACCCGATCCGGCCCATGTCGTGGTTGCCCAGGAAGGTCGGCGATTGGTAGACGTTCGAGTCGGTGTCGGTGTAGTAGTCGTCGCCGGCGAACATGTCGCGCAGTACGGTGGTGGCCTTGCCGAGGCTGAAGTTCGTGGCCGCGGATTGGAAGCCGAAGTCCAGGGTGGCCTGCAGTCTTCCGGTCGTCGTGTACTGCGACATGAACGCCGGGTTCGAGTCGAAGACCTCACCGAACATGAAGAAGTCGTTGTTGCTGCGCAGCCTGTCGGTCTTCGCGGCATCCAGCACGGCCGGCGAGAACATCTGCCAGAACTCCATGTTCACGTGCTTGACGGTGTCGATGCGGAAGCCGTCGACACCGAATGACGCCCAGGTCCGGTAGATCTCGATCAATTCGTCGCGGACTGCGGGCTGTTCGGTGAACAGGTCGTCCAGGCCGGAGAAGTCGCCGTACACGTTGCTTTCGCCTGCAAACGTGGAGTTGCCGCGGTTGTGGTACCAGGTCAGGTCGTTCAGCGCCGCCGGAACCTTGACCGTCGAGTCGGCCGGCGTGGGATGGAACGGTCTGTACGGGAACGACGTCAACGGATCCAGTGGCGGGAAAGCCGGTGTGCCGGAAACGTAGTCGCGATCGTCGAACGGATTGTCGGCGGCATCCCGGTACGGGGAGGTCGTCTTGCTGATGTAGTCGAACACGTTCCCCTGGTAGCTGATCACGTCCGCGGTGTGGTTGGTGATGATGTCGAAGAACACCTTCATCCCGCGCTTGTGGGCCTGGCCGATCAGGTCCTTCAGTTCGTCGTTCGTGCCCAGGTGCGGATCGATCTGGGTGAAGTCGGTGATCCAGTAGCCGTGATAACCGGCGCTCGCATCGCTGCCGGAACCCTGCACGGGCCGGTTCTTGAAGGACGGCGTCATCCAGATCGCGGTGACGCCCAGGCCCTCGAGATAGTCCAGCTTGGAGGCAATGCCCTTGATGTCGCCGCCGTGATAGAAGCCCTTGTCCGTCGGGTCGAACCCGGTCGTCAGGCGGTCTCCGGCGAGTCCGCCGGTGTCGTTGTCGGTGCTGCCGTTGGCGAACCGGTCGGCCATGACGAAGTAGAACTGCTCGCGGGTGAGGTCCTCGCGCAGGCTGGTCCCGGCGAGTGTCCGTTCCTGCGAGCGGGAGAGCGCCGACGGGGTGGAGAGCCCGGTGATCAGGTGGGTGGTCGGGTCGAACGTGAAGGTGATCCGGGTGGCGCCCGCCAGTAGCAGCGGGATGTTGGCGCCGCCCGCGGCGCCGCCGGCGCCGTAGTTCTCGTCCCAGCTGCCCCCGACGGTGATCTTGTACTCGTAGCTGCCGGCCGGCAGGTCGAACTCGCCCCGGTATCGGGCGGTGGCGTCGTCCCAGGTCAACCGGGTTGCGGCGCAGTCCGGCTGCCAATCGTCGGAGCAGCCGAGCTCGCTCTGCAGGGCGCCGGTCAGGGAGACTGCCCGATCCGGGTTCGGGTCCTCGGCCGCAGCGCCGGCCGGCACGGCCACGGGCAGGGTCACCGCGAGCAGTACTGCGGTGAGGAGGGCGATCGCGCGGGACGGTCGGGTCCGGGATCGGGTTCGGGGCATGTGGGCCCTCCAAGATCAGGCGCTGGCAGGCGGCGGGAGCGCCGCCATCAGTGGCGCAGATCACATGCGGCGGACGGTAATCCCATCGGCCCGCGGGGGCAACTCCGGGTGCCCGCCGGGCCACCCTGAGTGAGGGCTCGACAACCTTCGAAGCGATCGGATAGCGGACGAAAACTGGCCGCTATCCGGCCTACGGTGGATGACGTCAGACAGAGCCCAGCAGGAAGGCGCACCAGATGACCAGCACCGAAGCCGCCGACACCCGGACCCTGAGCCGGGAGCGGGCCGATCTGATCGAGGCGCTGCGAACGCAACGGTACTTCCTGAAGTTCACCGTGCAGAACCTCACCGACGAGCAGGCCCGACTGACCCCGACGGCCAGCGCGCTGTCCCTGGGTGGCCTGATCAAGCACGTGAGCGCGACCGAGAAGGGTTGGTACGACTTCGCGAGCGGCTCACCGGACTCGGTGGCCGGCCAGGACGAGGAGAGCTGGGAGGGCGCCTTCACCATGGGTGAG
>JBIOVW010000379.1:0-2237 GCA_044867945.1 Nakamurella sp.
CGAACGCGTAGACGTAGCGGATCCGCCCGTAACCGAAGGGGTGCTCGGGGTCTGCCGCGCGGCCGGCCTGCCGGCCTCCGATCAGCAGCAGCACCTGGTTGCCGGAGTCGGCGAGCGAGTGCACCGCCTCGGCCAGCATCGAGCTGGACTGGGTCAGCGCGAACGCCAGGAACTTCGTGATGGCGATCCCGAGGTTGGCCAGCAACGCGGCGACGACGGCCCGGGTCCCGCCTTCGGTGGACATGGCCGACAGCCTAGAACGAAGGACGGACACGGCTGCGTTGGCCGCCCCCTCTCCCGCAGTCGATGTGCTAACGCTACGGATCCCGGTGTGTTTTTTGAAGGGACATCTCTGACAGGGATGTGAAGGGAGATGTCTGACACCTCCGATGTCGAGGGGTGGCGAGGATGCCGCCCATGGATGAGTGGGTGGTGTCGATGGAAGTCCGGCTGGCGATGGCTGCGCACGCCGTCTTGGAGGACTCGAGCATGACGGTGAGCGAGGTGTGCCGCCGGTTCGGGGTGAGCCGGGACAGCTACTACCGGTATCGGCGGCGGATGGCCGAAGAGGGGCTGACCGGGCTGGTGCCTCGGTCCCGCCGGCCGCACTCCAGCCCCGGGGTGACGACACCGCAGATCGTCGAGGTGATCGTGGCCAAGCATCACGAGCTGGTCGAGCAGGGGTGGGACGCCGGCGCGCAGTCGATCCACGACTGGCTGCTCGGCGAGCACGTCCCAGGGGTCCCCTCGGCGCGCACGATCCATAAGCTGCTCGCGGCGCGGGGGTTGACTAAGCCGACCCCGGCGAAGCGGCCGCGGTCGAGCTGGCGCCGGTTCGAGGCGATGGCTCCCAACGGAATCTGGCAGTTGGACGGTCACGAAGAGAAGCTGGCCGACGGGTCGACCGCAGTGCTGCTGCGGTTCCAGGATGACCACTCCCGGATGGTGCTGGCCACCCGGGCCGCCGCATCCGAGAACGGCACCGACGCGTGGGCGTGCATGGTCACCGCGATGCAGCGGCACGGCAAGCCGGCGCTGGTGCTGTGCGACAACGGCAGCGCGTTCACCTCCCGGTTCACCCGCGGGGTCGGCGGATTCTCCGAGCTCGAGACCCGGCTGCGCCTGATCGGGGTCGCCATGGTCAACTCCTCCCCCAGCCACCCGCAGACCTGCGGGAAGAAGGAACGCGAGTGGGCCACCTTCCACCGATGGCTCTCAGCCAGGCCCGCCCCCGCTGATCTGCACCAGCTGCAGCTCCTCGCCGACACCTACGACCACATCTTCAACACCCGTCGCCCCCACCAAGGCATCGGCGGGGCGCCGCCCGTGACGCGCTACCAGGCGACCCCCAAGGCCGACCCAGACCCCAACGCCCAGCTCGACCGCACCAGCATCCACCGCGTCACCCTCGGGCCCGGCGGCTACTTCGACCTACCCCGGCTGCGCGTCGCCCTGGGCGCAGCCTGGGCCGGAGCCGAAATCGAGTACCTCATCGACCACGACCACGCGATCCTGTTCACCGGCACCGAACTGATCGCCCACATCGACCTCGACCGAGCCACCTTCCTCGGCGCGCCGCGCGCCGCGCGCGGCTACCTGCGCATCAACGCGACACAATGAACTGTCAGACATGTCCCTTCCGAACTGTCAGACATCTCCCTTCACAAGACACGCCAGAAGCCGTAGCGCTATCACATCGACCGCGGGGGAAAGGGCACGAGCCATACCGAGCAAACCGCGCGCCGAGTTCTCACAGCCGCGCCAGCCCGGTGTGAGACGGGTTTGACCCGCCGGTAACCTGCCGCGCCCCCTTCCGGAAACACGGTCTTCCTAGCCTGCCGAGCAGGCCGACCTCTTCCCGGCGGCCGCCACCGTCCAGGAGGTCGCTCGTGACGGGCGTCGAATCACCCTCGGTCGCTGCGCGTTTCGCGGGCGGCCTGAAGGAACCGGATGCCGTCGGCACCCCCGACCTGCGGCGGCGCCCGGGCCGGTGGCTGGACGGCTGGAATCCGGACGATCCCGCTCAGTGGCACACCGTCGGGCGGGTCATCGCCCGGCGCAACCTGGGCTGGTCGATCGTCGCCGAGTTCTTGGGCTTCGCGGTCTGGGCCAGCTGGAGCATCGTCGTGCCGCAGCTGCCCGCCGCGGGGTTCACCCTGTCGGTCGACCAGATGTTCTGGCTGGTGTCCGTGCCGGCCCTCGTCGGCGCCACCCTGCGGATTCCCTACACCTTCGCC
>JBIOVW010000380.1:0-2529 GCA_044867945.1 Nakamurella sp.
GTCATCTCCGCGAGGTTGGGGTACTCGCCGGCGGACAATTGCGTCAGAAGCATCCCCGCAAGCCTTGCCGTCTCCCCGGTGATAGAAGGCACGTTCCTCTCCTGCAGCGCGAACCCGTAGATGTAGCTGTCCATGGCGGAGAGCGCATGGGCGGCCAATTGAATCGAAAAGCCCGCTGCCCGCAGTGTGCCGATCACGGTGTCGTGGTGTCGCAGCGTGGTGGGGCCGGGCGCGGTCCGAGATTCCATCAGTCCGATGGCCCACGGGTGGCGGGCCATGACCCCGCGGACCGAGATGGCCCGCTGACGCATCGCCTGCTTCCAGTTGATTCCGGTCGAAGATACTTCGATCTCGTCGAAGACGGCGTCGATCATGCCGTCGAGCAGGTCGCCCTTGTTGGCCACATGGCTGTAGAGGGACATCGCCTCGATGCCGAGCTCCACCCCCAGCTTGCGCATGCTCAGTGACTCGATCCCATCGGTGTCGGCCAGGTCGATGGCAGCGTGCAGCACCTTTTCCCGGTTCAGCCGGGCCCGGCGCTGATTCCGCGTGTCCACCACTCCCTGGCTCTCCTGTGTCTTTGACATGCTCAGCGAACCGATGTACCCTTACACGATAAGCTTACGGTATGAGCTTACAATGTTAGGTGAAATCGATCGCGGGCGAAATCCACGTCCCGGCGGCGGCGCCGTTGAGCCGGCCGTCGCCATCCGGTACCTGGAAGGAGATCACGCCGGAGAGGTCGTCGTCTCCTTCTGCCGGTCGGACCATCCGGACCGCTCGACATGACGACCGAGTGACATTGGCGGCTCGACTTTCCCCGCGCGAACCGCATTCTCGACGAGCAGTCACGGATCGGTCAGGAGCAGCAACAGAAAAGAGATCATCATGACCGGCACCTCGGGCACCAGTAATCCGACGGGCGCGACACTCGACTATCCGGTCGCACTCACCGCACACCTGGATCCCCGCCTGTCCCGATGGAAATGGCTGGTCAAGTGGTTCCTGGCCATTCCGCACTACTTCGTGCTCGCGTTCCTCTGGCCGGCCTTCCTGGTGGTCACCGTGATCGCCGGGTTCTGCATCCTGTTCACCGGCCGCTACCCCCGCGCGATGTTCGACTTCACCAGCGGGGTGTTGCGATGGTCATGGCGAGTTTCCTACTACGCCGCCAACGGCGGCATCGGCACCGATCAATACCCGCCGTTCACCCTCGGACCCGCCCCGAAGTACCCGGCCACCCTCGACATCGCCTACCCGCAACAGCTTTCGCGAGGCTTGGTTCTCGTCAAGTGGTGGCTGCTGGCCATCCCCCACTACCTGATCATCGGACTTCTCGTCACCAACTGGTGGGGCTGGACCTCCGCGGGCGAACGGTTCGCGTTCGGTCCGGTCGGCAGCGGCGGCCTGCTCGGGCTGCTCCTGGTGATCACCGCCGTGATCCTGCTGTTCACCGCGAAGTACCCGCAGCAGTTGTTCGCGCTGATCATCGGGTTCAACCGGTGGATCTACCGGGTCATCGCCTATGCCGCGCTGATGACCGACCAGTACCCGCCGTTCCGCTTGGACCAGGGCGGTTCCGAACCCACGCAGCCACTGCCACCAACGGTCGGGCCGGCCATCCCACCCGCACCAGCAACCAGCCGATCCTGATTCCGGCCCAGCAGGCCGCGCCATCCAAGAGTTCATCGCATGAGCCCCGGTACTCATCGGGCCGCCGCGTGGCGACTCCGCCGGGTGTGCCTGACTCACGGTCACCGATGGGGCTTCGCCCGACCGGTGACCGTGACCCAACGCGAGTCTGCGCCACCGCCGAACCTCCGCCCGGGGCCTGCGGATGATCAGACCGGCCTTCTCACCGGCCCACCGCCAGGGCCGGCGCCTGCCGTGTCCGATCGGCCTCGGCCGGCCGCTGCCCGGTGGTTCGATGTGCGGCGGCGAACTTCGTCAGCCCGTGGATGCCCGGCGTCCCCGGGAAATCGGCCACCGTCGAAAGCTGGCGATCCACCGCCACCATCCAGTCGGGGCCGAGGGCTTGCCGGGCCTCGGCGGCCAGGACGTCGAAGGCACGGGACTCCTGTGCATAGAACACCACGTTGCTGCCTGGACCGGCACCGGCCAGTGGGTCCAGTGGCAACTGCACCGATGCCCGCACCGGCACCGGGCGGTCCGGGTCGATCGCCGTGAGCGAGACCCGGTGCCCATCCAGCTGCAGCGTCATGGTGACGCCCAGCACCGAGGGCACCACTGCCGTTACGTCGTCGAGCAATGCTGTCAGTACTGCCTCCAGGTCGATATCCGAGTCGTCGAGGGCATCGGTCAGCGCGCTGAGCTGCTCGCTCAGCCACATCGGCAGCTTCACAGATTTGCCTGCCTCAGACGTCCCGATCGCCGGTCAGTCCCGCCAGGGCCGGGCTCGCGACGCCCGCGACACCCGCAGCGTCCCGCTCGAGTCCGGTCGGGACCGCACTCTCGGCAAACGAACGCGAACCCCACCCTACCCGCTCCGAAGTCGGGTCGTCACGGCCG
>JBIOVW010000381.1:0-2400 GCA_044867945.1 Nakamurella sp.
GAGACCACAGTCGCCAGCAGGAGACCGGTGGTGATCCGGGCGGCAACCAGCCGCCGGCCGGACAGCCCGGCCAGCACCACCCGACGGTCCGTGCTCCGCGCCGATCGGGTCTGGAAGTACATGGCGATGCCGGCCAGGAACCCCGCGGCCCAGCCGGCGGTGGCGGTCTCCACCGACGGCCCGATCCCGCCGAGGAGTCTCGCCGCGTCGGCCATCGGCCCGGCCGCGACCACCACGAAGACCACCGGCACCAGGACCAGGACCAGCAGGTTGACCGGGTTGCGGGCGTAGTCGGCCAGGAACCGCCGCACGAACAGCCCCAGGTCCGCGGCCGCGGTGGCCGGTCGATGGTGGACGGCGGTCAGGGCACCGTCCGTCCTTCACGCAGGTCGAGGATCCGGTCGAAGCGGTCCTCGTCGGCAACGAAGTGACTGATGATCAGCACGGTGCGACCCGCCGTGCGGCGCCGCGCCACCAGTTGCCAGAACCGCAGGTAGGTGTCCCAGTCGAACCCGGCATAGGGCTCGTCCAGCAGCAGCACCTCGGGGTCGGCCAACAACGCCAACCCGAGGTTCAGCTTCGCCAGGGTGCCACCGGACAGCTGGTCGGCGCGGGTCGGCGCGTACCGCTCGAACCCCAACGCGGCGTACAACTCACGGCGGGACCGCCGCTCGGCGTCCGGGGTCATCCGGTAGGCGCGGCCGAACAGTTCGAAGTGCTCGTCGCAGGTCAGCCGCTCGTAGACCACCGGTTCCTGCGGGCAGTACCCCAACCGTCCCGACCGGGTCACGCTGCCGGAATCCGCGGCCAGGGCACCGACCAGGATCTTCATCAGGGTGGACTTGCCCGACCCGTTCTCCCCGACCAGGCCCACCACCTCACCCGGGCGCAGCGTGAGATCCGCGCCCCGCAACACAGCGGTCCGGTGCCGGGCCGGCCACAGCCCACGCCGGTAGGACTTCTCGATCCCGGCCGCCACCAGCACCGGCGGCCCCAGCCCATCCGGTGACGAACCCGGGCCGCTTGCCGATGACGTCTGCGTCTTCGCGCCCACCGCGTGCGCCTCCTCGTTCGAAGGTGACCTCCGGCCACCGGCCACTGCGCCACCAGACCCGATCACCCAGGGCACGGGCGCTCCCGAGCGGTGACGGTTCACCCGCCGGTGCGGCCCGCGAGCGGCTCACGAGGTCCTGCCGAACGATCCTCTGCCGCACCCACGGTGATCCGTCGCTCTCAGAGTCCGCTGAACGCTCGGCCACGCACAGGGCCTTTCGCCCCTACCCTGCCCGGGTACCCCATCGGAGAATGAGAGTGTCGACGCACGGAAGGAGACGGCGATGAGGAATCGGTGGACGGTGAACATCAGCCCGCCGGAACGGGCGGCTCGCATCGGTCTCGGCCTGGTCGGCGTGATCGGCGCGGTCGCGCTGCTCATCGGTTCGTCCGGGCTGGTGACCGTCGTGCTCGCGGTGCTGCTCGGTGCCGCGGGTCTGGATCTGATGGTGACCGGGGCGCTGGGTCATTGCCCGCTGTACGCCAAGCTCGGCCACGTGCCGGCGTCCCTGAGGAGGTCGTGATGACCGATCTCGAACCGCGTTCACCCCACGCAGGCATGCCAGGTGGCCGGCACGGTGGTCACCACTGGATGATGATCGCTTGCTGCGTCCCGATGCTGCTGATCGCCGTCGTGCTCGTGGTGAGCGGGGTGGCCAATGCCGGCGCGATCGTGTTCGCCCTCATGTGCACGGCGATGATGGCCGTGATGATGGCCGGAATGGGCCACGGCAAGGACTCCTGACGGTCAACCAGCCCCAGCCGAGACCATGCGGAGCCGATATTCGCCTTGGCCGCCACGGGTGGCACTCAAATTGGAAGGTGGTGCATTTGCGATGATGTGGTGGACTCAGGGTTGGGGATGGGGTGGTTGGCTGGGAATGAGCCTGGTGATGCTGGTGTTCTGGGCCGCCGTGATCTGGCTCATCGTCTCGTTGACCGGATTCTGGTCGAAACCGGATGCACCGTCGGCCCGGCAGCGTGCCGAGCAGGTGCTCGCCGACCGGTTCGGGGCCGGCGACATCACCGCCGCCGATTACCAGGACCGGCCATCCAAGGGTGCGCCGCAATGACCACCACCTCCGCGACGACCACCAGGCCACAACCACCATCCCGCTCAGCCACCGGCCATCAGCGGGAGATCGCGAGCCGGCTACGGAGGGTGGGCGGTCAACTGGGCGGCGTCCATGCCATGTACGAGAACGATCGCTACTGCCTGGACGTCCTGGACCAGCTGTCCGCCGTGACAGCCGCGACCGATGCCGTGGCCCCGCTGATCTTGGAGGACCACGTCCGAGGCTGCGTGCGTGACGCGATCTACGGTGCCGACCCCGACGAAAGGGTCGA
>JBIOVW010000382.1:0-2063 GCA_044867945.1 Nakamurella sp.
AACGACACGCTGCTCGAGGGCATGAAGACGGTTGGCGAACTGTTCGGCTCCGGAGCCATGCAACTGCCGTTCGTGCTCACCTCCGCCGAGGTGATGAAGCTCGCCGTCGCCTACCTGGAACCGCACATGGAAAAGACCGATTCGGCCGGTAAGGGCACCATCGTGCTGGCCACGGTCAAGGGTGACGTGCACGACATCGGCAAGAACCTGGTGGACATCATCCTGTCCAACAACGGCTACTCGGTGGTGAATCTCGGTATCAAACAACCGATCTCGACGATCCTGTCGGCCGCGCAGGACAACGGCGCGGACGCCATCGGGATGTCCGGGCTGCTGGTCAAGTCGACGGTGATCATGAAGGAGAACCTGGAGGAGATGAACACCCGCGGCATCGCCGAGAAGTACCCGGTGATGCTGGGCGGGGCGGCGCTGACCCGCTCGTACGTGGAGAACGATCTGTCGTCGGTGTTCAAGGGTGACGTGCGGTACGCCCGGGACGCGTTCGAGGGCCTGCGGCTGATGGACGGGGTGATGTCCCGCAAGAAGGGCCTGAATCCGGACGCGGCCGCCGCCGATGCCGCGAAGGTGGCCGAACGCAAGGCCCGGCACGAACGCTCGCAACGGATCGCCGAGAAGCGCCGGGCCACTGCCGCTCTGGAGGAAGAGTCGCTGGAGATTCCGAAGCGAAGCGATGTGGCCACCGACAATCCGGTGCCGACGCCGCCGTTCTGGGGATCCCGGGTGGTGAAGGGCGTTGCGCTGGCCGACTACTCGACCATGCTCGACGAGCGGGCCACCTTCATGGGGCAGTGGGGGCTGCGCGGCGTCCGCGGCGGCAAGGGACCGACCTACGAGGAGCTTGTGGAGAAGGAGGGCCGGCCCCGTTTGCGGTACTGGCTCGATCGGCTGCACACCGACAAGGTGCTGGAGGCGGCCGTGGTCTACGGCTACTTCCCGTGCGTCTCCGAGGGGGACGACGTGGTCATCCTGGCCGAACCGCGGATCGACGCGGACGAGGTGTGCCGGTTCACGTTCCCACGGCAGCGGCGCGACCGGCACCTGTGCCTGGCCGACTTCTACCGGTCCCGGGAGACCGGGGAGGTCGACGTCATCGCGTTCACGGTGGTGACGATGGGCCGGCGGATCGCCGACTTCGCCAACGAATTGTTCGCCGCCAACGCCTATCGGGACTACCTGGAGGTGCACGGGTTGTCGGTGCAGCTCACCGAGGCGCTGGCCGAGTTCTGGCACCAGCGGATTCGCACCGAACTGGTGTTCGCGGATGGGTCGAACGCCGCCGCCGATGACTCCGCGGAGATCGAGAAGTTCTTCGATCTGGAGTACCGGGGCGCCCGTTACTCGTTCGGCTACCCGGCCTGCCCGGACCTGACCGACCAGACCAAGGTGGTGGCGCTGCTGGAACCGGGGCGGATCGGGGTGCAGCTGTCCGAGGAGTTCCAGCTGCACCCGGAGCAGTCGACCTCGGCGCTGGTCGCGCACCATCCCGAAGCGAAGTACTTCGCGGCCCGGTGAACGATCGGCGGGGAGCGCTCGCGCGACCCGCCACGGCCGTTCGATGATGAACTGATGACCGGATCGGTCACGGCGGGTCGTGCGGCGTTCGGGCGTCGCGCCTGGCGCGATGCCTACGACCAGCTCGCCGCGGCCGGCCGCGATGACCGGCTCGGGAGCGACGACCGGGAGCGGCTGGCCACGGCCGCGTACCTGATCGGGGCCGACGACGCCGCCGACCGTTGGGTGGCGGCCCACGACCGGTGCCTGCGGGACGGCGACGTGGCCCGGGCCGTGCGCTGCGCCTTCTGGCTGGCGTACGGGCTGCTCGACCGCGGTGAGGTCGGGCGGGCCGGCGGGTGGCTGGCGAAGGCGGCCGACCTGCTCGGGGAGCACCGGGTCGAGGGCGCGGAGCGCGGATACCTGATCATCCCCCAGGCGATCGAGGTCGCCGACCACCAACCGGCCGCCGCGCTCGAACTGTTCGACACGGCTCGCCGGATCGGAGAGCGTTTCGCCGATGTCGGACTGATCACCCTGGGTCTGATGGG
>JBIOVW010000383.1:0-9212 GCA_044867945.1 Nakamurella sp.
GATCCGGATACAGGCGGAGCGGTTCCGGGCCGAGTAGACCAGGTTGACCGGGGCCTCGTAGCCCGGGACCAGGCGGTGGTAGGAGTTCACCGTCGGGTTGGTGAAGGCCAGCAGGGACGGCGCGTGCGCCAGCAGGCCACCGATGTAGTGGCGGGCGGTGTCGGACAGGCCCGCGTAGCCGGTCTCGGCGTGGAAGAGCGGCTCGCCGTCCTTCCAGAGGCTCTGGTGGCAGTGCATGCCGGAGCCGTTGTCACCGAACAGCGGCTTGGGCATGAAGGTGACGGTCTTGCCCGCCTCCCACGCGGTGTTCTTGATGATGTACTTGAACAGCATCAGCTCGTCGGCCGCCGCCAGCAGGGTGTTGAACTTGTAGTTGATCTCGGCCTGGCCGGCGGTGCCGACCTCGTGGTGGCCGCGCTCGACGTCGAAGCCCATCGAGATCAGGTTCGCGGTCATGTCGTCGCGCAGGTCGGTGTAGTGGTCGTACGGCGGGACCGGGAAGTAGCCGCCCTTGTACCGGGTCTTGTAGCCGAGGTTGGGCTGCTCGTCCCGGCCGGTGTTCCAGTAGCCCTCGACGGAGTCGACCTTGAAGAAGGCCCCGTTGACCTCGGTGCCGTAGCGGACGTCGTCGAAGATGTAGAACTCCGCCTCGGGCCCGAAGTAGCAGGTGTCGCCGATGCCGGTGCTGGCCAGGTACTCCTCTGCCTTGCGTGCCACGTTGCGCGGGTCGCGCGAGTACGGCTGCAGGGTCAGCGGGTCGTGCACGAAGAAGTTGCAGGTCATGGTCTTGCGGCGGCGGAACGGGTCGATCCGCGCCGTCGCCACGTCCGGCAGCAGCGTCATGTCCGACTCGTGGATCGACTGGAAACCACGGATCGAGGACCCGTCGAAGGCCATGCCGGCGGCCAGTGACTTCTCGGTCACCGAGGAGGCGGGAACCGTGAGGTGTTGCATGATGCCGGGCAGATCGCAGAACCGGATGTCGAAAACCTCGACGTCGTTGTCCGAGATGTACTTGACCAGCTCTTCGGTGGTGGAGAACACGCACGCGCTCCTTGTCGTCGTGGACAACCGTGGTGGCAGGGACGGTACAACGGCTGCCTGTCCCCGCTGCGTCGGGTCCCGTTGCATGCGCGGCGAGCGGGCTTGCGGGACGGGTCCCGTCGCCATGCCTGCGCCACGCTAGGGAGGCGCTGTTGCCGCCTGGTCTCCGTCAGGTTTCGCAGGCGTTAAGCGGTCGCATGCATAGGGTGGGGGAATGACGACGACGGACGGACCGACCGAGCACGCCTACCCCGGTCGGGCGTTCGGGCTGCCCGAGGAGGGAGTTGGTTCGGTCGCCTCGATGGCCGCCCGGGTCGGCGCGTTCGTCATCGACATCGTGTTGTCCGCCCTGGCGGCCTGGTGGATCACCGCCCCCGACGCGCCGCGCAACACCAGCCTTGTGGTGTGGGCGGTGATGACGATCGTGACCGTCGCGGCGTTCGGCATCACCCCGGGTCAGGCCGCGGTGGGGATCCGGGTGGTGCCGCTGGGCGAGAACCGCTCGTTCGTGGGGCTGTGGGCGATCCCGCGCACCGTGCTGATCTTCCTGATCGTGCCGCCGCTGCTGCTCGACGCGAACGGCCGCGGCCTGCACGACCGGCTCTGCCGCACGGTGGTGCTGCGCATCCGCTAGCGACTGTGCTCGACGGCGGCCTCGCATGCTCGGCCTCGCATGCTCGGCCGACCAGCGGTGTGGGCGCGGGTGCGATCGGGTACGAACCTAACTGAGCCATCGACGACCTGGAAGGCACAGCACCATGACGGCCAGCCTGCCCGCGAACGACCCCGGCAACGACACCGACGACACCCAGCGTGCGGCCCTGGACGAGGACGCCGCACCCGACACCGGGTCCGAACCCGACACCGCCGGCCCGGAAGGGGCGACCGAGCCGGACGTCGCCGGCGTGCCCGCCACCGGCGCGGATGAGGCGGCCCGGACGATCCTGGATGGCCCCGCGCTGGAGAACGAGGAGATGCGCCGCGGCACCGAGGACCTGCAGTCCAGCCAGGACAAGATCGCGCAGGCCCGCGAGTTCGCCGACGAGGTGGCGCGCACGACCGAGCCGGAGCCACCGGCGCGGCCGGGCGACGAGTCCTGACCGGCGATGCCTAACGGCGGCGCATCGTCCGTTGCATGTTGCGCTGCTTGACCCCGGCCGGCATCGGCCCCTTGGGCAGACCCCCCTGGGTCTTGGCCGCCAGCACCGACAACCGGTTGTCCAGATCGCCGACCATCTCGGCGGGGATGTTGCGCGGCAGCTTCATCACGGTGGGGGCCAGCTTGCGCAGCGACGTCTCACCCTCCTCGTTGCCGACGATGATGTCGTAGATGGGGGTGTCGCCGACGATCCGGGCGATCTTCTTCTCCTGCGCCAGCAGCGGCTTGACCCGATGCGGAGCCCCCTCGCCGACCAGGATGATGCCGGGCCGGCCGATCACCCGGTGCACGGCGTCGAGGTAGGTGTTGCCGGCGATCGCCGGCGTGACCCGCCAGGTGCCGCGCAGGTTGTTCTGTAGCGCCCACGCCGCCGCGCCCGGGGTGCCGTCGGCCTGGGCGTAGACGCTCTTCTGCATCCGCCGGGAGAAGATGATCATGGCGAACAGCGCGCCCAGGATGATGCCCAGCGGCAGGACCATCCACCACGGCAGGAACCACATCAGGGCCAGGGTGACCACCGCCGCGGTGCCGACGACGGCGCCGATCATGTACGGCAGCAGCTTCTTGTCCTGCTTGCGCTGCATCTGGAACGCCTGCCAGAGCTGGCTGCGGCGCTCCTTGCCGGCGGCCTTCTTGGCTGCCTTCGCCGCCTTCTTCTCTTCCTTCGAGGCGTTCTTGGCGGATGAGCCGGATCCGGCGGCGTTCTTGGCCATGAGTCCCAGCTTAGTGCTCTCGGATGCGCTCGGCCCCGGCGCGGAAGCCGCCGATGGTGCGAGCGTGACCCCGACACCGGGCCACCCCGTCGGGTGTGCCCGCGTGCGGGGATTCCATCGTGGGTTGCGGGGCGACTACAGGGGTTGCTGCGCCCGTTCCCGGGCCGCCCTGGCCTCCGCTCCCTGCCGATACAGCGTGCCGGCCCGGTAGGAGGACCGCACCAGCGGGCCCGACATCACCCCGGCGAAACCGATCTGCTTGGCCTCCTCGGCGAGCTCGACGAACTCCTGCGGCTTGACCCACCGCTCCACCGGGTGATGCCGCGGGGTCGGACGCAGGTACTGGGTGATGGTGACCAGGTCGCAGCCCGCGTCCTGCATGTCCCGCAGCGCCTGGGTGATCTCCTCTCGCGTCTCACCCATCCCCAGGATCAGGTTCGACTTGGTGACCATTCCGGCGGCGCGGGCCTGACCGATCACATCGAGGGACCGCTCGTAGCGGAACGCCGGACGGATCCGCTTGAAGATCCTCGGCACCGTCTCCAGGTTGTGCGCGAACACCTCGGGCTTGGTCTCGAACACCTGGTTGAGCAGCTCCGGGTGTCCGGAGAAGTCCGGCGTGAGGATCTCCACCCCCGTCTGCGGTGCGTGGGCGTGCACCTGGCGGATCGTCTCGGCGTACAGCCAGGCGCCCTCGTCCGGCAGATCATCCCGGGTCACACCGGTGATGGTGGCGTACCGCAGGTCCATGCTCCGGATGGATTCAGCCACCCGCCGCGGCTCGTCCCGGTCGAGTTCGCCGGGCTTGCCGGTGTCGATCAGGCAGAAGTCGCAGCGTCGGGTGCACTGGTCGCCCCCGATGAGGAAGGTGGCCTCGCGGTCTTCCCAGCATTCGTAGATGTTGGGACAGCCCGCCTCCTGGCAGACCGTGTGCAGACCCTCACGCCTGACCAGATTCTGCAGCTGCTGGAACTCCGGGCCGGTCCGCAGCCGGGTCTTGATCCACTCCGGCTTCTTCTCGATCGGCGTGGCCGCGTTGCGAACCTCCAGGCGGAGCAGCTTGCGGCCCTCCGGAGCAAGTGTCACGGTGTGTCTCCCGCCTTCTTCCTGGCGGCCTCGGCGGTGTCCGCCGCCGCCTTCTTCACGGCTTCCCTGGCCTTGTCGGCCGCATCCGCCAGGTTCTTCCCCGAGCTCGCGGCCTTGTCCGCCCCCTTGTCCGCCCCCTCCTTGACGGTCTGCGCCGCTGATTCGGCAGCCGTGGACGTGGCATCGGCGGCCTTGTCCGCGGCGGCGGCGACGTCGTCCGCCGCGGCGGGCGCCTTGTCGGCCACCGCATCGGCGGCGGTCGCCGCCTGGTCGGCAGTCTTGTCGGCGGCCGCACCGACCGCGTCCTTGGCTGCGTCGACCGCGTCAGCGGCCTTGTGCTTGGCCGCGTCCACCAGATCGGCGGCCTTGTCCTTGGCCGTGGCCAGGGCGTCGGTCGCCTTGTCCTTGGCCTCCGCGAGCTTGTCGGTCGCCGTCCCGGCCGGCTTGGCCGGCGGCGTGTAGGTGGGAGCCGGGGCGTGATCCGGCGGCGGGGTGCCACCGGCGCGCAGCTTCTTGAACGCGTAGGCGCCGCCACCGACCAGTGCCCCGACGACGACAAGATTCCGCACCCGGTGGGTCTTCTTGCCCGAACTGGCCGTCTTCTTGGCCGCCTTGTCTGCCGCCACGCTCGCCTTGGCGGCCTGCACGCTCGCGGCGGTGAGCGCCTGGGCGAGCGTGGCCTGGCCCTTCTCCTGCGCGGCGTGGGCCATCTCGGTGGCCTTGTCCGCCGCCTTGAGCTGACCGGCCTTGACCTGCTTGGCGGATTTCTTCGCGGTTTTCCTGGCCGTGCGACGGGCCCGGCGGCCGAGCTTGGCGGCGGTGCCCTCGAGCTGATCACCGGCCTTCTCGACGTACGGCGTCGCTGCGTGGGCGGCCTCGCCGGCCAGGTGCGCGGCCTTGCTGGCGGCCTCACTGGTCACGTCGGCCACCCTGTCGGCGACCAGTTCCGCGATCTCCCCGGCCTTGACCGCCAGATCCTGCGCGGCGGACCGCCCTCCGGTGCTCCTGCTCATCAGAACTCCTCATCGTTGGTCGGCATGGCCCTGTGTCGGGTCAGCTCGCCATCGGCAAGCCCGGTGTCCGGGTTCCCTGCCGTCACTGTCCCCACACGGTCTGACAGTGCCCGATCGACCGCGGTGTCGGACCGGTCGGCTCGCGGGGATCATTGTTCCATCCCACGTATCGCCTCGCCTCCCTGGTCAGCGGGTCGACGGGCCGGCCAGCAACGGGTCGAGCCGCCAGTCCACCCCGTCGGCCGGTGGCGGGGACGGCGAGTGCTCGATCGGCACCGGCGTGTGCAGTCTGCCGTCGAGCCCCTGCCGCAGCCTCGCCTCGACCACGTCGATGACGTCGGCGACGGTGACCCGGCGGCCGAGCTCGACGCTCAGCGACGTCACCCCGGCGTCGGTGATCCCGCACGGCACTATCCGGTCGAACCAGGTCAGGTCCGGATCGCAGTTGAGCGCGAAGCCGTGCATCGTGACGTCCCTGGCCACCCGGACACCGATAGCCGCGACCTTGCGGTCGGGCCGGCCGCCGTCCGCAGGTAGCCACACGCCGCTCCGGCCGAAGATCCGGATCGTCTCCAGGCCGAGGTCGGCACAGGCGCTGACCAGTACGTGTTCCAGTAATCGGATGTAGCCGACCAGGTCGACCGGTGGGGCCAGCCTGACGATCGGGTAGCCGACCAGTTGCCCGGGTCCGTGCCAGGTGATCCGCCCGCCACGGTCGACGTCGACCACCGGGGTGCCGTCGTCGGGGCGGTCGGCCGGCCGGGTGCGCTTGCCCGCCGTGTACACCGGCGGATGCTCCAGCAGCAGCACGGTGTCCGGTCCCGTTCCGGCCACCCGGGCAGCGGCCAGGTCCCGCTGGCGCTGCCAGGCCTGCTCGTACTCGACCACGCCGCACCGCTCGAGCTGGACCGGATGGGTGTGCTCACGCATGGTGCGACGGTACGCCGGACCACGTTGCATCTGGGTGCTGGTCCCGAGGTGGGGTCGTCACCTGCGGATTGTGGACAACTTCGAGCTGGGCCCCGGCAACGCTCTACCGTTTGCGGGCATGGGGTTGGTCATCGGTTCGTACCGCACGATCGAGAATCTGGGTGGCGCGGGGTCCGGGCATCGTTCATCGCCGTTCTTTCGTGCGCAGGACGCCCGCACGGTCGAGGACGTGGCGCTGACCGTCCTGCCCGTCGAGGCGGCACCGGACGTCCGGGAGGTCGTCGAGGCGGTCGAGGAGATCCGTCATCCGCATCTGCTGCCGGTGTCGGACGTCGTCGAGGACGATGTCCGGCTGGCGTTGGTGTGCCCGTGGCCGCGGGGCGGCAGGTTGATCGAACTGGTTCGCCGCCGGGGGGTGCTGTCGGCGGGCGAGACCGTCACGGTCCTGCTCCCGCTCGCGGCGGCGCTGGCCGAACTGCACCGCGCCGACGTACGGCACGGCGGGGTGTGCCCGGAGGCGATCTGGTTCGACGCCCGCGGCAGACCGCTGCTCGGGGCGGCCGCGGTGAGCCTCGCGGTCGCCGCGGTCGCGGGCCAGGCCGCACTGGGATGCGCCGACGTCGCGCCCGAGGTGCTGCGGCAGGCCCGGACCGGTCCGGCGGGGACCGCGGCGGACGTCTTCTCGCTCGGCTCGGTTGCGCTGTTCTGCCTGACCGGGAGGTCGGCATGGCCGGCCGACGAGCCCGCGGACGTCCTGGTCCAGTCGGCGGCCGGGCAGTGGCCCGACCCGCCCGACGATGCCGGGCCGGCCGGGTTGACCGCGGTGATCCGCGGCATGCTGACGGCCGATCCCGCGCAGCGGCCCGACGTGGACGGGGTGGTCCGGCGGCTGTCGGCGGCCGGCTCGCCGAACCCGGAGCCGATCCGGTTCGGGTCCGGTCCCTGTCCGACCCCGGCGTCGTCGAATCGGTGGCGCGGCTGGGCTGAGGCCGCCGACCCGGCGCCCGGATCCGCCGCCGGCGCGGTTCCCGAACCGGCCGAGCCGGGCGACCGTCCGGATCCCGACCCGGCGGCCGGGGCCGATGACGGCGGCGTCCATCCCGCCGACTCCGACGCTCTTCCCGCTGACTCCGACGCGCTTCCCGCCGACTCCGACGCACTTCCCGCCGCGCCGCGGCGACGCCGCGGGCCGCTGACCCGGCTCGCGATCGCGCTGCTGGCGGGCCTGCTGGTGACCGTGCTGGTCGCGCAGGTGGGCAACTGGCTCGGGGACCCCCCGGGTGCGTCGACGGCGGTGGGCCCCGTCGCCGACACCGATTGGGTTCGGGTGGTGGCGGACCTCGACCAGGCCCGCAGCCGGGCCCTGGCACAGGGCGACCCGTCGCTGCTGGACGAGGTGTACCTGCCCGGATCGGTCGCCGCCGCGGGCGACGAGGCGCTGGTCGACAATCTGGCCGACCGCGGGTGGCGGGTTGTCGACGGCCGGCACGAGATCGTCAGCGTGCAGGTATTGGCCGAGGCCGACGGGGACGCGGGACAGACCAGGGTGGCCGTCGTCGATACCCTCGCGGCCCGGCCGGTGGTGGACGGCGCCGGTCAGCAGGTGGCGACGACGACCGCGCGGGGTGAGCAGCGGCGGGTGCTCGTCCTCGACGTCACCGAGGCGGGCTATCGGATCAGCGCCATCGAGCCGGGCTGATGCCCGGTGGGGTGACGGGCCCCGGTCGGTCCGACCTTCCCCGCGGCGTGCGACATCCGCTGACGTGTCCGACTGAACCGGGGGCCGCGGTGCAGAACACGTTCAGAGCGCGTTGATCCACGGGACTGTCGGACCTCGCTCCTACGGTGAGCGCATGCGCTTGATCCACACCTCGGACTGGCACCTGGGCCGGACCTTCCACGGGCAGAATCTGCTGGCCGACCAGGAGGCCGTGCTGACCGCGCTCGCCGACCTGGCGGTCGAGCACCGGGCGGACGCGGTGTTGATCTCCGGGGACCTGTACGACCGGGCGGTGCCGTCGCCCGAGGCCGTGCAGACCGCATCCCGGATCCTGTCGCGGATCCGGGCAGCGGGGATTGCGGTGGTCGCGATCGCCGGAAACCATGACTCCGCGCCCCGGCTGGGGGCATTCACCGACTTCCTGGCAGCCGGTGGCCTGCATCTGGGCGCCTCGGCCGCGGAGGTCGGAACCCCGGCCGTGCTGACCGACGCGGACGGCGACGTGGTCGTCTATCCGGTGCCGTTCCTGGAGCCGGATCTGCTGCGGGCCCGATGGGACCTGCCGGCCCGGTCCGGCCATCAGACGGTCCTCGACAGGGCCATGGATCTGGTCCGGGCGGACCTGGCCGCTCGTCCGTCGGGGACCCGTTCGGTGGTGCTCGCCCACGCGTTCGTCGTCGGTGGTGTGGCCGGCGGGTCGGAACGCTCGATCGCCGTCGGCGGGGTGGAGTCGGTGAGCGCGGACGTCTTCGCCGGGTTCGACTACGTCGCCCTCGGCCATCTGCACCGCAGCCAGGTGGTCGGCGAACGGATCCGTTACTCGGGATCGCCGCTGCCGTACTCGTTCGCCGAGGCCGACCAGGAGAAAGGAGTCTGGCTGGTCGACCTGGGTCTCGACGGCGCGGTCGATGTGACCCGGTTGGCCCTGCCGACGATTCGGCGACTCGTGTCGGTGCGCGGGCATCTCACCGAGATCCTGGATACCGAACCGGATCTGGCCGACGCGTATCTGTCGGTGGAGCTGACCGACCCGGTCCGGCCCACCGATCCGATGCGTCGGCTCCGCGACGTCCTGCCGCACACGCTCGTCGCGACGTGGGTGGGCGGCTCGCCCGCCGCGGCATCCGCACCGCCGCTGGGTGCGGTGGCCCGCCGGGACGACGCCGACCTGATGCTGGACTTCGTCCGGGATGCCTGCGGGCGGCCGGTCACGCCGGCGGAGCGGCACCTGCTGGACGAGGCGTTGTCCGCGCTGCGGGTGCCGGAGGCGGCGGCATGAGGCTGCACGAACTTGAGCTGACCGCGTTCGGCCCGTTCGCGGGCACCGAGATCGTCGACCTGGACGGGGTCGGCGTGGACGGGCTGTTCCTCATCCACGGCGACACCGGCGCTGGTAAGACATCGCTGCTGGACGCGGTCGCCTACGCGCTTTTCGGTCGGGTGCCCGGCCCGCGGAACGAGGCCCGGCGCCTGCGCTGTGACCGGGCACCTGCGGACGCGGTGACCCGGGTACGCCTGACCGCCACCCTCGGCGGCCAACGGGTCGA
>JBIOVW010000384.1:0-3520 GCA_044867945.1 Nakamurella sp.
TCGATCCCGTACTGCTCGGCGAGCGCCGACACCGTGTCACCGTCCTCGACGGTGATCGTCGACGACTCGCCGGTCCCGTCGTGGACCGGGTTCGGCGCCGGGATGGTGATCGTCCATCCGGGTTCGATATGGTCGGGGTCGGCGAATCGGACGCCGTCCGGCTGCAGGCGGCCGGCGTTCGCCACCCACAGCTCGTTCCAACCCTGCCCGTGGTCATCCGCGATCCGCGCCAGGGTGTCACCGGGCCGCACCACGACGTCGCCCGTCGCCTCCGCTGTGGCGGTCGGATCGGGAACCAGGACCGTCCATCCCGGTCGCAGCGGGGTCGCGTCGCTGAGCAGAATCGTCCCGTCGTTCTGGGTCCGTCCCTTGTTCAGCTCCCAGAGCTGGTGCCATGCCGTTCCATCGCCGAGGTGGGTGGTGGCCAGGTCCCACCAGGTCCGGGCACCGTCAGCGGCCACCGTGACCGAGCGGGTCGGCATCGTCGCCGCTGACGCGGCCGCGTCAGCTGTCATCGGCGAGGCTGGTGCGACGGCCACCGAGACCATCGGCGGTGTCATCGCCATGGCCTGTGCCGCCGGGGTGATGACAGCCGTCGTCACCGGGACCATCACCAGGGCTCCGTTGATCAACGCACGGGCCAGGCCTTGTTGAGCCGTGAGTACGCCGGGGATCTTTGCCGGCATCGGTGTCCGCCGGATCGCCGACCAGAGCTCAACCGCGAAGGCGACCGTGAACTGGCCCCAGGCGATCCAGACCACCGTGGCCAGTGCCGCCAGCATCACCTGGCTGCTGACGTCACCGACCATCAGATCTAGTAGCCGGTCGAGCGGGTTCCCAATCGTCGACGCGAGCAGCCACGGCACACCCACCAGAAGTGCTGCGGCCGCCAACACCGACACCAGGACCCGCAGGAGGCGGCGAACCGCGGGTGTTGAAGAAGTGGTGGTCATCGTGCTCCCGTCGTGGTGCCGTGCAGGGGAACCGCGCTGTGGGTGGCTCGGCCGCCGACCTGGTCGACGCCGATCAACGACAAGATGGCGGTCGGCTTCTCGACGTGGGTGGTGACCGTGACCCGGGATCCGGCCACCTCGATCTCGCCGTCGACGCCGGCCGCGGCGAGTACGGCACCGGCCGCGGCGCGGGCCCTTCCGACGTCCGCGGTCAGGTCACCGGCTCCGCCGGTGCGCAAAGACGTGACGTCGAGTGCGTTGGCACCGGCCCGGGCGGCCTGCTGAGCGACGTCGGCCGCCTGCCCGCGAGCCGCCAGTGCACTGCCGCCGTCCAGCACGAGGCCCGCGAGCGCGAACAGGGCGACCACTCCTACCAGGAAGTAGGCGGCGATCGCCGACCCGCGATCTGGTTCGGCCTGGATCCGGTGCCGGCGTCGGCCTCGCCGACTCCGCCGGCGATCTCGGTTGTTCATGGTCCTTCCCGGCCGGCTTCCAACTGGGCGTAGGAGTCGAGCACCGACGAGCTGGTAGCGGTCAGGGTTGCCGAACCCGGTACTCCGGCCAATGTCAGATCTGATAGGTCCGCGGTGCAGGACAGGGTCACGGTCACCGTGCCGCCGCGACGAAAACCCTCGGTGTCGACCGTCGCGCTCGTCCGCCCGCAGGACATCCCGGCATCGGTCAGCGACCACGCGGCGGCCGCCAGCGCCCGGTCGTTGGCCTGTCCTGCACTCGTCGACAGGGACGCCGCCCGGGCGGCCGCGGCCGATGCCTGTTCGACCAGCTGCCGGCCGTACGCGTATCGGCCGAACGCCACCACCAACAGCAACAGCACCACGACAACCGGGGTGATGATCACCAGCTCCAGCGAGTTCGACCCACGGTCGGGATCGGCCCGCCACCGACGACCTCGTTGCCGGCTCACGGTGCACCTGTCGGCGAGAAGGCCTCGATCGGAGCCGATGCCCGCTCGTCGACGCTGAAGGATGCGAAGGGTACGACGCTCGGCACGCTCGCCGTCACGGTGACGGTCACGATGGTGGCGTCCCTGACCACCTGCACCGACCGCGCAGAGAGCAGGTTCGGTGCCGTTTGGGCCAGGTAGGCGTCTCCGTCGGCCTGGCCGTCGGTTGAGGAGGCCTGGTAGGTCGCCGCGGAGCGAGCCGCCAGCTGGGCCGCCGACTGGGCGGTGTGCCGGGAATGCCACACCAGCGCGAACTGGACCACCAGCATGGTCACGATCACCAGGGCCGGGATCGTGATGACGGCCTCGACGGAAGACGACCCCCGGTCCGGTTCGTCGGCGCACTCCCGCCGCCGACGGCGGATTCGTTTGAACTGTCCAGCCATCAACAGGTTCCGGTCACTGCATATTGACCGAGTCGGCCCGTGACCGGATCTTCGCCACGATGACGGCGGCGATCGCGATGGCCGCGATGGCGATCGCCGCGACCCAGATGACGGTCTCGGTCGAGTGACTGCCGCGATCCGGGTCCTGCTGGACCTCGCCGGCCCTGTTGTGGACCCAGGCGCGGGTCATGTCGAAGTCGTCACGGAGATCCTGGATCAACGTCATCGTCGGGTTTCCTCTCGAGGTGATGGGCGTGGCGAACGGATGGTTGCGGAAGGTCATATGGACAGAACTGCGACGACGGCGGGGTAGCCGAGGAAGACCACAAAGCCGAGGCCGATGGTGATCTGCGTGATCCGCAGACTCTGATCGGCCTTGCCCGCCCTGACCTGCAGGTCGGCCAGTTCGCGACGTCGCATCGTCTGCGCTCGGGCGGTCAGCGTCGCGCGCACACGGGCGCCGTCCTGTGCGACCAGGGAAATCAAGTTGCCCAGGTCGTGCAGCTCGCGGACCCCGATCCGGTCGCCCAACTCGGCCAGCGCGAGCCATGGTGAACGTCCGGCCCGGCGGGCCCGGAAGATCGTGGCTCGGATCAGCGCCAGCGGCCATCCAGCACCGATTCTCGCCGCGGACGGCAGGGCTTCGGCAGGGGCGGCTGAACCGGCCATTTCCAGCGCGACCAGATCCAGGTAGGCGCCCAGCGACTTGCGGAACTCCTCGCGCCGCACATGCGCTTCTCGTCGCGCGTCGAGGTCGGGAAGAACGAAGAACAGCGCTGCGAGTGCGCCCGCGAGTACGGCAGCGGCACCGGTGGGCAGCTCGAAGCCGGTCTGGGTGAGTGCAGCGACGGCGAACAGTGCCATCAAGGCACCCGCAATCGCCAGCGTCACCTTCCGGCCCAAGGTCTGCTCGAAGCTGCGACCCGTCAATGCCAGATCCTGACGCAGGCTGGTGCACCGCACATTGCGGCGAAGCAGTTGCCCAGACAGCCACCGGCCCAAGGACTCCTGGCGGCGGGGGAAACCGCCGGCACCCGCGGTGAACGTCGCGGACGCGCCGGACGGTCTCGGTCTGCCCTGCGCCTGGTCGAACCGGCCCAGCTGCACCAGCGGCGCCACCCGCGGCGGGGCAAGCCGGAGCAGTACCAGCAGGAGCCCGCCGCCGACCAGGCAGCCGATCAGGATGGCGCCGGTCACCGCGCCACCACCCGGGTCGC
>JBIOVW010000385.1:0-2121 GCA_044867945.1 Nakamurella sp.
CGGTGATCGTCCACCCCGGGTTGTGAGCGACTTCCCACGGGTGACCGTCGGGGTCGAGAAAGATCCCGGAGTAACCACCCCAGAAGGTCGTGGCGCCGGCTCGGCCGATCGTGGCACCGGCTGCCTCCGCGGCGGCCAGCACCTCGTCGACCTCGTCGGCCGTCCGGACGTTCTGGGCCAGCGTGACACCACCCCAGCCACCGCTGTCGACGACCGCGGAGTCCTCGGCTAGTCCGGCACGACCCCAGAGGGCGACGACGAATCCGCCGGTCTGGAAGAACACGACATCCTCGTCACCCGGGTGAGGCTGCCAGCCCAGTGCCTCGTAGAACCGCTTCGACCGATCCAGATCGGTCACACCCAACGTCACCAGACTGACCCGCTGCTCCATGGCGCAGACGCTAGCGGCCGCCGCAGACACCGGTCGAAAGCCTGCCGATGCACGCCGAAACCCGCACACGCACGTGCGTCAGCCTGACGGCGTTCTCGTCACCGTCATCGGTGACGAGGACGCACCTTCAGCGCTCCGCCGGTCAGGACGACCGCGGATCCGCCTCGTCTGCACCCTCAGGCCGCGGAGGTCCCCAGCGCTGAGCGGGGTTCGGTGTGCGCGTGAGCCGGCTTGGACCCTGTCGGGTCAGTAACGCGGCCGACGACCCGCGGAGCCGCCACGGTTGTCGTGCCGACCGCGATGACCCTGACCCGGACGGCGCTTGGCGGTCCGGGCGGGCGGTGCCACGAGCTTGTCGAACTCCTGCTGGGAGACCGCCGGGCCACTGGGGACGCGGGCGCCGGTCGCCGCGACCATCAGTGCGTCGCCGGGCTCGGTGCTCAGCGGCAGGGCCTGGACCCCGGCCTGCCGGGTCAGCCGCTCGACCTCGCGCCGCTGGTGCGGCAGGGCCAAGGTGACGACCACGCCTGTCTCGCCGGCCCGAGCCGTACGCCCGGCGCGGTGCAGGTAGTCCTTGGGGCCGGCCGGCGGATCGACCTGGAGGACCAGACCGACCTCGTCGACGTGGATGCCGCGCGCAGCGACATCGGTGGCGACCAGCACGGGCAGCCGCCCGTCCTTGAAGGAGGCCAGCATCCGGGCGCGTGCGCCCTGGGTCAGGCCGCCGTGCAGGGCACCGGCCAGGACGCCGGCCTCACGCAGCTGCTCGGCCACCCGGTTGGCGCCTCGCTGGGTCCGCACGAAGACGACGGTACGACCGTCGCGACCCGCGATCTCGGCGGTCAGCGGCGCCTTGTCGGCGGGCCGGACGTGCAGCACGTGGTGCTCCATCGAGGAGACACTGGCCTGGCCCGGGTCCACCTCGTGGGTGACGGGCTCGGACAGGTAGCGCTTGACCAGTCGGTTCACCGCGCCGTCCAGGGTGGCGGAGAACAGCAGACGCTGGCCGCCGGCCGGGACGGTGTCGAGGATCTGGGTGACAGCAGGCATGAAGCCGAGGTCGGCCATGTGGTCGGCCTCGTCGAGGACGACGACCTCGACCCGGGTCAGGTCTGCGGCGCCCTGGTCCATCAGGTCGATCAACCGGCCGGGGGTGGCCACGACGATGTCGACGCCTCGGTCGAACGCCTTGAGCTGGGGTCCGTAGGCCATGCCGCCGGCGACCAGAGTCAGGCTGAGACCCTGGATGCGCGCCAACGGCGCCAGGACGTCGGCGACCTGGAGCGCGAGCTCACGGGTCGGCACCAGCACGAGCGCGCGGGCGCAGCCCGAGGGTGCGTTCGATCCGGACAGGGTGGTGATCATCGGCAGCCCGAAACCGAGCGTCTTGCCCGATCCCGTCTGCCCGCGGCCGAGCACGTCCCGGCCGGCGAGCGCGTCGGGGATGGTGGCGGACTGGATCGGGAACGGCTCGGTGATGCCGCCGGCCTGCAGGGCCGACACGAGTGCCTTGGGCAGGCCCAGGGCGGCGAAGCCGCCGGACGTCGGTGCGACAGCCGGCGCGTTGCTCGGGGCCATATCGGCCGACGGCGCCTGCCAGCTCATCTGGTCCGACTCGGGTGCGGACGACTCGCCGCGACCACGGTCGGAGCGGTCGGACCGCTCGTAGCGAGGGCGATCGTCAGAACGCCGGTCCTGCTGGCGCGAACGGTCGTACGAAGGGCGGTCAC
>JBIOVW010000386.1:0-15974 GCA_044867945.1 Nakamurella sp.
CTTGAGCCGCTCCAGGGTGGTGATTTCCTCGATGCGTTCCGGATCGGTGGTATCGGTGTCGAGGTCGGCCAGCAGCGCGATCAGCGCGGCGGCCTGGGTGCTCGACATATGTTCGATTCTAGTCGAACCGGTCGTTGCCGACAAGCGCAAAACCAGGGGTCAGTCGAGTTTTCCGAACACCGGGGCAGTGCGCGACTGGCGCCGGCCGGACGGCGGCAGAAATCGGCCCGTGAGGAAGGCGTCGAGGCATGCCCTTGGGCATGGATTCCGGGCCGACCCCAGAGCAGGATGCCGCAGACCGGACTCGCTCCGTCCGGCGATCGTTTGTGATCCCCCCGGCGCACCCGCGCGGCCGGCCAGCACAGTGGTCGCTCCTACGACGCAGACCGCGGCCACCGGCGCACGCCCGTCCCCTTCGAGCGCAATACCGAGTGGCACGCAGCGCCGTCGACGATTCGTCGTCGAACCCGTCTGGTCCCCAAAAGCGCCGGCGGTGGCCCCAGCGCCGGGGTGGCTGCTCGCGGTCGCGGTCGTTGGGAATCCTGATCGGCTGAGGCCTGGTGGTTCCCGCCTGGTTCGTGGATCCGCAGGGAACACCGCGGCGGCCGCCCAATCAATACAGCGGCCGTTGCCCCCGCCGTCGCGGAAGACACGATTCCGCCCGGCATGTACCGCTACGTCGACCCACGCCTGGTACCTCAACACGACGTTGACCGCGTCTCCGGGTTCCGGAGCGACCTACGGCGTGCTCGTCGCAGTCGCGGCAGTAGCAATGGATCCCGGCAACTCACTAGGGAGTGGATCAATGCGCGCCCACCGATTCCGTCGCGATGTTCGAACTGCCTTCATCGGCGAACGCGAGGCCGCCACCAGCGGTGAAACCGACGGCACGATCATCGGCTACACCGCCGTCCGTACCGACATCGTCGACGCCATGGGTGAGACCTGAGCGACGCCGGGGCTGCGGGCATTCAGAAGGTCGATATGAAATCGTCTGTGCGGCTGAGGTTTCCGCACGGGCTGTGCCGGTCAGTCGCTCATCAGCGTCACCACCCGGGTTGTCGACAGACAGCTGACGAGGCAGCGCTCCTTGGCGTTCTCGAGGAACTTCGCAGTCCAGTCCACGAATCCGCCGTCGCCCAGATCGATCATCGCGCCGCCGTCTTGCGCAGCGATTTCGATCGCGGCGGGGGAGTAGTAGCCCGCGGCTCTGGTGCGTTCCGGATATTCGGTGAACTCGGTCACGGCATGCGGATCCAGCGCCGGCCGGACGGTATCGCCGATCCGGTCGCCAAGTGCCGATGGTGCGAACAGCGTGTACCTGATTGCTGATCTTCGATGCGGTAATAGCTCAGCCAGCGCCGCCTGCCAGAAGCCAACATGGTCGAGCAACATTTCCGCCTCGCTGTCGGCCGACCCTTTATCGCGGCTGGACGACACCAGGGCGAACAGTCGGAAGTGTGCCGATGCTGCCGCCGCGTCGAACTCCTGTGCCCGCAATACGCGATGCGCAGTGGCCAGGTCGATCCGTTCTGTGGGCCGACGGCGACGCCGCCAGGCGGCTTCGAGTGCGAGCGCATTCGTTGGGTCGCTCACGACCTCGGTTCCCCGGACCGTGCTGACAATCCGGTTCTGGTCGACCGCGGCGACCGCCGAACAGGTGCCGACAGGTGCCACCGGAGAAAGTTCAACGCCGACGAACTGCGGCGGAAGCAAGTCCCACAACCGGCCTTCGATTCTGGCCAACAATCGCTGGTCTGTCACCGCCGGTGCGACGAACCTGTCCTGCGCCCAGCGTCTCATCAACGATGCCGGCGTCGCTTCTGCGGCTCTGGTCCTGGCCAGATCGATTTGCAGCGTGCGCAGATCGGCGGGGGTCAGTTCCAACTCGAGGGTGCGGCGGGCCGCAGCGGACAGATTGCGCCACACTCGCTCGACCGGGCCAATCTCCTGGTTGGTCATCCACGGAGACTGCCGCACAGGCGGCCGGCTCGCGAGGTCGTCGACCCTAAACCCTACCCACGACCCATCCCGACAACCCTTGTACATGTGTTCTAATTGGGTGTGCCGACGCCGGAGGACTTTGGACTGTCAGCAAAGCACTACCGTATCGAGGGCCGCCAGCTCTCCGAAGCGATGCCCGAGCGGTGCCCGTCGGGCCACCTCCTGGGGAAGAACACCGTCCTGATCGGGAACCACCCTTGCGTCACCTGCACCGGATCCGGGCACCGCACGTGGCGATGCCGCGAGTGCGACGCCTGCTGGATCTGGCCCGCCTGTGTCTACCGACCAGAATGGCCCCAATGGTCCGGGTCCGACGAGACGACAACCTGACCAAGATGGCGCCGCCTCTGAGGACCCATCTCGACACGATCAGCTACTGAGTGCACAAACCCCTGTGCTCGACCGGCGGGGTACTGCGAGGATCATCAGGCATGAAGATCCTGTTCGCCGCCATTCCCGCCTACGGGCACGTGTATCCGCTGCTCCCGCTGGCCACGGCCTGCGCCGACGCGGGGCACCAGGTCACGGTGGCCGCGGGCGGGCCGTTCCTGGGGCGGCTGCCGCTGCCGACGGTGCCGGGCATCCCCCGCGGCACCGAAATCGGCGGCGTGATCGATCAGACCCGACGACGGCACCCGGACGCGCACGGCCGTGAGCTCACCGTGGCGATGTTCGCCGACACCACCGCGGAGTCGGTCAGCGGCGTGCTCGACGGCGTGCTGGGCGACCTGCGGCCCGACCTGGTGGTCTACGAGGCGATGAACGTCGGCGCTGCGATGGCCGCCGACGTCCACGAGGTCCCCGCCGTCGCCTTCGCCATCGGGATGACGACACCTGCCATTGACATGATCCATACCGCCGCCCGCGGGTTCCGCGCGCAGTTCTGGGTGTCCCGCGGGCGTGAGGTGCCATCCGGCGATGGACTGCTCGGGCTGGCCCTGATCGACCCGACGCCGCCGTCGCTCGCCTTCACCGACGGCCCACCGTCGGTCGCGCAACGGCTGCCGATCCGGTCCATGGCCTACGCCGCCGACCCATCCGCCGTTCCGGACTGGTTGGTCGTCAAAAGGTCTCGCCCGGCGGTCTATCTGACGCTGGGGACCGTTTCGTTCGGCGCGGTGGACGTGATCCGGCGTGCGGTCGACCAGATCGCCGGCCTGGACGTGGATGTGCTGGTCGCCGTCGGCCCGGACGGCGACCCGGCCGGGCTGGGCGAGGCGCCCGCCAATGTGCACATCGAACGCTTCGTGCCGCAGGCCCGGGTGCTGGGCATGGTCGAGCTGATCGTGCATCACGGTGGCACGGGGACCGTGCTCGGCGCGGCGGCCGCCGGGTTGCCGCAACTGATCCTGCCGCAGGGCGCCGACCAGTTCATCAATGCCGACCTGATCACGCGCGCCGGGGCCGGCCGGTCGTTGCTCAACGACGCTCAGCAGGATGGGGCCGTCACCGACGCGGTGTCGGCGATGCTGGGCGACTGCCCGGAACGCGCACGAGCGGGGCAGCTGCGCGACGAGATCGCGGCGATGCCCGCGCCGGAGCTGGTCGTGCCGAAGCTGGAGGGGTTGGCGCGCGGGTGACCCGGCCGCAACGCTTCGCGCCACCAATCTGCAGGTCGCGCCACTAATTGTGGGCGCGGCCTGCGCAAACCTGGCGCGAAGCTGGCGTGCGGTCGCCGGTGGGCGGCTGATGACCCCAATCTTCAGGGCAGCACGGCCGCGGCGTCGAACCAGCGGCCTGCGGTGTCCTCGGTCGGTCGGCGGGGGATCGGTGGCAGCAGGATCCGCTCGGTCCAAGCGGTGATCCGACCCCGCTCGAAGCCGTGGGGCAGGGAAAGCTCGGCGCGGAAGAACTCCGGCGTCGCGTGGTAGAGCAGGAACCAGGTCTGCAGGTGTCCGACGCCGGCCGCGCGCCCGTCCACGGCCAGCTGGACCAGCGTGCCGAACTCGAAGGCGAGCTGGCCGTTGGCGTGGATCGCCTGCTCCGTCGCGTAGCCGCGGGCATGCCGGGGGCCCGCGCCGGAGCCGGACAGGCCGGTACCCTCGTCGCCGGTGGCGATGACGACGGCGAAGTCCCCGGACGGGTGGATCGTCCGGGCCAGGTTGTTCGGGTTGTCGTACGTCCAGCCGAGCGGAACCAGTTGCTCCCGCAGGGCTCTGGTTGCCCGACCCCAGCGCAGCAGACCCTCCAGTATCGGCGGGTCCAGCTCCGAGCAGGTGTCCGACTCGCGATCCGCGGCGGTCAATGCGGCGGACACCACGTCGACCGTCAGGCCCAGTTCCGGCAGTCGGGACGGTCCGGAGATGGTCGGTTTCATGCCGTGCTCCTTCGATGTCGACGATGTGCGCATCATGCCGGCGGGGTCTGACACCGGGATTCCTAATCTTGACTCATTCAAGCAAAGAGGTAAGGTGAGCGGCGTGAACCCCGCGGACCACATCGAGCAGCAACTGCGCGATGCCGGACTGCGCGTGACCAAACAGCGCACCGCCGTGCTCGATGCCGTCAACGACCATCCACATTCCGACACGACCTCGATCATCGACGCCGCCCGACGCGCCGTGCCCGACCTGTCACATCAGGCCGTCTACGATGCGCTGCGCGCCCTGACCGGGGCCGGACTGCTGCGCTGCATTGAACCAGCCGGGTCCGTCGCGCGCTACGAGGCCCGCATCGGCGACAACCACCACCACCTGGTGTGCCGATCCTGTGGCGCGATCACCGACGTCGACTGCGCCACCGGCTCCGCCCCATGTCTGTCGCCCGCCGACGACCACGGCTACGTCATCGACCAGGCCGAGGTCGTCTACTGGGGCCTTTGCCCCGCCTGTGCTTCCGCCGATTCCTGAGTTTCCCGACCCCGAAAGGACCGAGATGTCCGAGCATCACGACGATGCCGTCCTGGCCGAGCTGAACGAGCCCGACGAGGCCGCCGGCAAGTGCCCGGTGGTGCACGAGAACCTGCCGTTCCCCACGTCCGGGAACGCCAATCGCGAATGGTGGCCCGAGCGGCTCAACCTGAAGATCCTCGCGAAGAACCCGGCCGTCGCCAACCCGATGGACGCCGACTTCGACTACCGCGCCGAGTTTGGATCACTGGACCTGGCCGAGGTCAAGCAGGACATCGCCGCGGTGCTGACCGACTCCAAGGACTGGTGGCCGGCCGACTTCGGCAACTACGGCCCGCTGATGATCCGCATGGCGTGGCACAGCGCCGGCACCTACCGGATTCACGACGGACGCGGGGGCGCCGGCGCCGGCCAGCAGCGGTTCGCCCCGCTGAACTCGTGGCCGGACAACGTCAGCCTCGACAAGGCCCGTCGCCTGCTGTGGCCGGTCAAGAAGAAGTACGGCAAGCGGATCAGCTGGGCCGACCTGATCGTGCTGACCGGTAACGTCGCGCTGGAGACCATGGGATTCAAGACGTTCGGCTTCGCCGGCGGACGCGCCGACGTGTGGGAGCCGGATGACGACGTGTACTGGGGCCCGGAGACCACCTGGCTCGGCGACGAGCGTTACAGCGGTGAGCGGGAGCTGCAGGCGCCGTTCGCCGCGGTCCAGATGGGCCTGATCTATGTCAACCCCGAGGGACCCAACGGCAACCCCGACCCGTTGGCCTCGGCCCGGGACATCCGCGAGACATTCGGCCGGATGGCGATGAACGACGAGGAGACGGTGGCGCTGATCGCCGGCGGGCACACCTTCGGCAAGACCCACGGTGCCGGCCCGGCCGACGCCGTCGGGTCCGAACCTGAGGGTGCGCCGATGGAGCAGATGGGCCTGGGTTGGAAGAGCAGCCACGGCACGGGGGTGGGTGCCGACACCATCACCTCGGGCATCGAGGTCACCTGGACGTACCACCCCACCCGCTGGGACGGCGAGTACTTCCACATCCTGTTCGGCTACGAGTGGGAGCTGACCTCCTCGCCCGCCGGCGCGCACCAGTGGCGTCCGGTGAACGGCGGCGGCGCCGACATGGTGCCCGAGGCGTTCGGTGACGGCAAGCGCGAGCCGCGGATGCTCACCTCCGACATCGCCCTGCGGGTCGACCCGGTCTACGAGCAGATCTCCCGACGGTTCCTGGCCGACCCCGACGCGTTGGCCGATGCGTTCGCCCGCGCCTGGTTCAAGCTGACCCACCGCGACATGGGTCCGGTCGAGCGCTACCTGGGTGCGGAGGTGCCGTCCGAGGTGCTCATCTGGCAGGACCCCCTGCCGGCGCGCGACGGTGAGCTGATCGACGACGCCGACGTGGCCGCCCTGAAGGTGAGGGTCCTGGAATCCGGGCTGACGGTGTCGCAACTGGTGTCCACCGCGTGGGCGGCGGCCTCCTCGTTCCGGGGCAGCGACAAGCGCGGCGGTGTCAACGGCGCCCGCATCCGGTTGGAGCCGCAGAGCGGCTGGGAGGTCAACAACCCCGACCAGTTGGCCATCGTGCTGCGCACGCTGAGCGGCATCGCGCAGGCGTACGCCAAACCGGTGTCGCTGGCCGACCTGATCGTCATCGCGGGGGCGGCCGCGGTCGAGAAGGCCGCGAGGGACGGCGGTGTCGACGTCGCCGTGCCGGTCACGGTGGGTCGGGTCGACGCGAGCGCCGAGCAGACGGACGTAACCTCGTTCAGCTATCTGGAGCCGGTCGCCGACGGCTTCCGCAACTACTACGGCAAGGGCAACCGGCTGCCTGCCGAGTACCTGCTGGTCGACAAGGCGAACCTGCTGACCCTGTCGGCGCCGGAGATGACCGTCCTGGTCGGTGGCCTGCGCGTGCTGGGCGCCAACCACGACGGCTCGTCGCTGGGCGTGCTCACCGACCGGCCCGGCGTGCTGACGAACGACTTCTTCGTCAACCTGCTCGACTACGACACCGCATGGAAGCCCACCGACGAGACGTCGACACAGTTCATCTCCGGCGACGGACGGTGGTCGGGCTCCCGCGCCGACCTGGTCTTCGGCTCGAATTCCGAGCTGCGGGCGGTGGCCGAGGTCTATGCCTGCGACGACGCGAGGACCAAGTTCGTCAGGGACTTCGTCGCCGCGTGGAGCAAGGTCATGGATCTCGACCGGTTCGACCTGCGCTGATCTGGTCCCCTAATGCATGCGCTGAGTGTCACATTACGTAGTCGTGACCTTGGATTCACTCGAACGATGTGGGCAAACGGGTTATGCGCAGGTGCATTCAGGGACTAGAGTAACTGTCAGTGATGAAGCCCGGGGAGCCGGGGGGCGCCGGGCTTCCATCACCAACAGTGCCGCCGAACGCGGCACGCGCGGGCCGCCGGAGGTGGCGACGGACCGTTCCTATGCCGGGAGCGGGTCACCTCCGGCCCGCCCCGCCCGGATCAAGCCGAGAAACCATGCGCCACGGCGCCGCTCCTGGGCGTACCGTCGGGCAGGCGTTGTCGCGCAATTCGGGGCGGGTGATGGCAAATGTCTGATTCCACGTCTTCTCCTGGCGAGCCCGGAGAGGATCGTTCGACGGATCGGTTCGAGGTCGTTCTGGAGCCGGAGGCCGGTGAAACTGCGGAGCGACGGACGGCCCGGGTGAGCGCGCTGGATCTGGATCGCCTACCGGACCGGGACAACATCCGGCTGCTTGTCGACGCCGAACAACTCGACCGGCTCCGGGCAGAGGGACTGAACGTCCGGGTGCAGCGTTCCGTGCCGGTGCAGCCGCTCGACCCCGCGCTGATCGCCGCCGACGCGGACGTGGCCGACTGGCTGGCCGCACGGCTGGGAACGTCCGGGAACGCGACCGGCGGGGAGCGCTGATGTACCGGACCGTCGCCCAGCTGAACGACGTGGTCGCGCAGCTCGCCACCGCCGCTCCCGATCTGTGCACCGTGATCGCGCTGCCGCAGACCTCGATCCAGGGCAGCGCGGTGTCCGCGTTGCGAATCGCCGCCCCCGGCCCCGTCCCGGTCGACGACCGACCCGGCGTGCTGCTGATTGCCGGCACCCACGCCCGGGAACTGATGAACCCCGATCTGCTGGTCGAACTGGCGGTCGACCTGGTCGCGGCCCACCGGACCGGGGCGGACATCGTGCTCGGTCGCCGAACCTGGCCCGCCGCGCAGGTCGGCTCCATGCTCGCGGCCGCGACGCTGTACCTGTTGCCCTGCGTCAATCCGGACGGCCGTACCTATGTGATGACGGTCGACGACATGTGGCGCAAGAATCGCCGCGACAACGCGGGCACCAGCTGCGACGGGGTCGACCTCAACCGCAACGCGGACATCCTCTGGGGTGTCACCGAGGGACAGACGTCGTGCGCGCCGTGTACCGACATCTACTGCGGGACGGCGGCGTTCAGCGAGCCGGAGAACAGGAACGTCAAGCACCTGCTCGACAGCCACCGGATCGACCACTTCGTCGACGTGCACTCGTTCTCCGAGCTGGTCATCTACCCGTGGGGGCATGCGGTGAACCAGACCACGGACCCCGCACAGAACTTCCGCACCGTGCCGACCGGGACCTGCCGACCCCTGAACCGGCCCGGGTACGCCGAGTACATCGCGCCGGCCGATCTGGCCCAGTTCCGGAAGGTGGCGGACCGGATCGTCAGCGAGATCGCCGCGGTGCGCGGTCGCCGGTACAGCCCGGAGCCGGGCCTGACCCTGTACCCGACCACCGGCACGCACAGCGACTACGCGTGGAGCCGGCACCTGGTCGACCCGGCGCTGCACCGGACGTACGGGTACACCATCGAGACCGGCCCCGCGGGGGACGACGCACGGGAGTCCTTCCACCCCCGCGATCCCGAGCCGATCAAGCGGGAGGCCGAATCGGGGCTGCTCGGGCTCATTGCGGCGGCCGCCGAGGGCGCAGCCGGCGGGTAGCCTGACCCGGGTGACCGGAACGGTGTATGGGCGGACCGCCGACGACGGTGCGGACTTCCTGCGGTCGGCCCGACCCGGAACCCGGGTGGTGGCCCGGCACCGGGTGCCCGGCGGCTTCACCGATGCCCTGGGCTACCTTCGCTCCTGCGACGACCGGACCTGCGAGATCGACACCCGGCGCGGAATGGTCACCGTTCCGTTGGCCAACGTCGTTGCGGCCAAACCGGTTCCGGAACCACCGCCGCGCCGGGGCGGTGGTCGTCCCGGCTCAGCCGCTCCACCAGGGGCGTAACGGAACAGTCGAGCCGCCCTTGTCGTCCGGCCGGACGCCGAGCACCTGGAACAGCTGAATGTTGTTGCGTTCGAAGCCCAGCCGGCAGGCGGCCATGTACAGGCCCCAGACCTTCGCGGTGCCGTCGCCGACCTCGGCGGCACACCGGTCCCAAGCCGACTCGAGGTTGTCGCACCAGGCCCGCAGCGTCATCGCGTAATGCTCGCGCAGGTTCTCGGCGTGCCGCACGTCGAACCCGGTGTCCTGCATGGCCATCATGATGCGACCCGAGCCGGTGAGTTCGCCGTCCGGGAAGACGTACCGGTCGATGAAGGCTTCGGCCTTGGGGGCCGACCTGTTGTCCGGGCGGGTGATGCAGTGGTTGAGCAACCGGCCACCCGGCCGGAGCTTGCCGTAGAGCCGTCCGAAGTAGCCGGGGTAGTGCCTGACCCCGATGTGCTCGGTGAGCCCGATCGAGGAGACCGCGTCGAACCCGGACTCGGGGACGTCCCGGTAGTCCAGGTGCCGGATCTCGGCCAGGTCGCCGAGGCCCTCCTCCCGCACCGCCCGCTGACCCCATTCGGCCTGCTGCCGGGACAGGGTCACCCCCAGCGCCCGCACCCCGCGACGCGCCGCGTGACGCACCATGGCACCCCAGCCGCAGCCGACGTCGAGCAGCCGGTCACCCGGCGCAAGGCCCAGCTTGTCGAACACGAGGCCGTGCTTGGCCTCCTGCGCCTGCTCCAGGGTGGCGTCCGCGGTGGGGTACACCGCGCAGGTGTAGGTCATCGACGGGCCGAGGACCGACTCGTAGAAGTCGTTCGAGACGTCGTAGTGTTTGCCGATCGCGGACGAGTCCCTGCGGCGGGAGTGGCCGAGGCCCTGCACGATCCGCAGCCAGCGGGGGGTCGACTCCTGCGGCGGCGGGGCGGGCGGCAGCATGCTCCCGGGGCCCGCGCTGCGCACGAGGTCGACGATCTCCTGCGGGGACGGTCGGCGCAGGTGCAGCTCGTCGTCCATCAACCGCAGGAACGGGTAGGGATTGGCCGGGTGCACCCCGGTGATGTCCATGTCGCCGGCGATGTACGCGCGGGCGAGCCCGAGGTCGCCGGGCGCGGTGAACAGATAGTTCAGCGCATGCCGGTTCCTGATGTGCAGGCCGGGCGTGTCCGGCGGTCCTGCCTCGCTGCCGTCGAACGCGGTGAGCCGGAACGGCAACGGGCCGGCGCTGACCGTCGACGCCATCTCGGCGATCGTCAGGTGCCCGGAATATCGGGTCGGCCGGGGTGTCTGTAGCCGGGTGGAGGTGATCGAGGACCGGAATGTCGTTGACCGAAGCGTCATTGTCGTCGCACCGCCTTGTCGTAGAGATCGAGCAATCGATGGTCCGGGTCGTACCGGGTCTTGAGCGCCGCGTAGCTCGCGCCGCCGTACTTGGCGGCGAACTCCTCGCGGCCGTAGAAGGAGTCGGAGTAGAGCGACTTGTGCCCGCCGAGATCGCCGACCTTCGCCTCGATCCGGCGATTGGTGGCGCCCTCCGGCTCGCCGGGCCGCCGAGGCACCACGGACCAGAATCCGATGTTGACGTAGGTGCGCTCGGGTTCGAACGGGTGCAGCGGCCAGGGCGGGGCGGCGCCGCCCGGCTGGTCGGTCGCGGCAGCGGACCGGCGGGGGATGCGCAGCGGGCACACCCAGATCGGCTCGATCGGCACGTTCTCCAGGAACCAGGACAGGAAGTCAGCGGCGCGCTCCACCGGCACCTCGACATCCTGCACGACCCGTTCGAACGGTGGCCGGCCGTGCAGCCGTTCCAAGGAGTCGGCGATGCCGAACCGGCGATCCAGCGCGACCAGCTTCCAGTACACCGAGCTGCGTTTGAGCGGCCGCGGCCAGAGCCGGCGGATGAGCGGCTGCTGTGCACCGAACGCGCGGGAACACCAGAACCAGTCGGTGTCCCACCGCCACAGGTAGTCGTGGATGGTCAGCCGGTCGGTGGTGCGCCGCCGGATCGACCGGTAGTAGATGCCCTGACCGGTGTAGTCGCTGGTCGGGCCGGGCTCGGCGGTCATCCGGCCCAGCGTCAGGTACTGCTCGGTGGCGCCGAACACCACTCCGTCCAGGTAGTCGACCCGCTCGCCGTCGTGTGCCCGCTCGATGCTGATCGCAGCGACCGCGTCCTGCAGGTCGGCGACGTCGTCGAAGCTCAGGTGCCGCATCGCCACGTACGGTTCGACCGGTTCGAGCCGCACGCGCAACCGGGTGGCATAGCCGAGGCTGCCGTAGGAGTTGGCGAACCCGCGGAACAGGTCGGCGTGCGACCCGTCCGGCGCGGCGGTCACCACCTCGCCGGAGCCGGTCAGGATGTCCATGACGACGATGTCGTCGTAGACCACGCCGCTGCGGAACGCGGCCGACTCGATACCCCCGCCCGTCGCGGCCCCACCGACGGTGATCGTCTTGAGCTGCGGGACGACGAGCGGGGCCAGCCCGTGCGGCAGGGTCGCCGCGACCAGATCCTCGTAGGTGCACATCCCACCGACATCAGCGGTCAGCTGGCGGGCATCGACCGAGAACACCCCGGTGAGGCCGGACACGTCCAGGCCTGGCGCATCGGTGCGACCGCGGGCGCGAAACAGGTTGGACGTCCGCTTCGCCAGCCGAACCCGCCGGTCGCGGGGGATCCGCCGGTAGCTGGACAGCAGCCGGTTCAGGCCCTCGACGTAGCGGGGGTCGGCGGCCGCGAGTTCCCACGACCCGGTCCCCGCCTCGGTCCACGACCCGGCCGACACGTCGGCCCGGGCGCTCGGCCCGGCCGCGGCAGGAGCGTTCCCATCGGACACATCCCACATGCTGCCAAAGTTAGACCCGTGTTGTTACGGGTGGTTCACCCGGGGAAGGCGAGTCGCGCGGGGATCGTCATCCCTCCTTCTCTTCGGCGCGCAGGCGATTGGCCACGTGTTCGGGCGCCGGTGCGTGCCGCAGGTACTGCCGGGCGTAGGTACCGGTGCCGTGGGCCAGCGACCGCAGCTCGATGGCGTACCGGATGAACTCCAGTTCGGGCACCTCCGCCTGCACCGACGTCCGGCCGTCCCCGGCGGACTCGGTGCCGCGCACCCGGCCGCGCTTGCCGGCAAGGTCGGCCAGGATCGCGCCGACGTACTCGTCGTCGACCGTGATCGTCACCGAATCCATCGGGTCCAGGACCTGCACCCCGGCCGCGGTCGACGCCTCCCGCAGGGCCAGCGAGCCGGCCATCTGGAAAGCGGCGTCGGAGGAGTCGACGCTGTGCGCCTTACCGCCCACCAGCTTGACCCGCAGGTCGACCATCGGGTGGCCGTTGACGCCCTTGTCCATCTGGGCGCGGACGCCCTTCTCCACGCTGGGGATGAACTGCCGGGGCACCGCGCCGCCGACCACCTTGTCGACGAACTCGAACCCGCTGCCCTCGGGCAGTGGCTCCACCTCGATCTGGGCGACCGCGTACTGGCCGTGGCCGCCGGACTGCTTGACGTGCCGACCGAGTCCCGCGCCCGCGCCCTTGATCGTCTCGCGGATGGCGACCCGGACGGGGGAGACGGCGACCTCGATGCCGCCGCGGGTGCGCAGCCGGTCGAGCAGGACGTCCAGCTGCTGCTCGCCCATCGTCCACATGAGCAGCTGACCGGTCGACGGATTGACCTCGACCCGCACGGTGGGGTCCTCGGCCTGGAGCCGCGCCAGTCCCTGCACGAGCTTGTCCTCCTCGCTGGACGCTCGGGCCGAGATGGCCACGGGCAGCAGTGGTTCCGGCATCGTCCAGGGGGAAAGCACCGCCGGGTCGGCCGGGTCGGACAGGGTGTCGCCGGTCTCCGCATGGGCGAGCCGGGCCACCGACACGAGGTCTCCGGCCACCGCCTTCGGCACCCCGTTCAGCGTCGCGCCGAGCGGGCGGGAGATCGCACCCGCCCGTTCGTCCAGGTCGTGCTCGGCGTGCCAGGACTCGTCCTCCGGATGGCCGGAGAACCGGGCGAAGTGGCCGGACACGTGGACCGGCACGTCGGGCAGCAGGGTGCCGGAGAAGACCCGGACGATGGAGATCCGCCCGACGTACGGGTCGGTGGTGGTCTTCACGACCTCGGCGACCAGGGGGCCGTCCGGGCTGCCGGTGAGCGGTTGGCGATCGGCTCCGGCCGGTGTGTACACCGGTGGCAGCACGTGTTCCTCGGGGTGCGGGAAGCCGCGGCAGATCACCTCGATGAGTTCGGCGATGCCCAGCCCGGTGGTGGGCACGCACGGGATCACCGGGTGGAAGTTGGCGTGCGCGACCGCCGTCTCCAGATCGTCGACGACGGTGTCGAAGCCGACCTGTTCGCCGGCCAGGTAGCGGTCGAGCAGGCCGTCGTCCTCCGACTCGGTGATCACCGCCTCGATCAGCGCGTCCCGGGCGGACGAGATCGCCTTCCGCTGGTCCTCGTCGGCCGGTCCACCCACCCGGGAACCGGACGCCGTGTCGTAGACGGTCTGCGAGAGCAGCCCGATCAGCGCGGTCGGCGGTTCGTCGAGCGATGAATCCACCGGGAGGTAGAGGGGGTGCACTCCGTCGCCGAAGGCGAGCTGACAGTTCTCCACCGCCGCGGTGAAGTCGCCCCGCGGCTGGTCGATGTGCGTGACGACCACCGCCCGCGGCATACCGACCGCGGCACATTCCTGCCACAGCATCCGGGTCGCTCCGTCGATCACCCCGCCGGCGGCCGCGGTGTCCGTGGCCGAGACCACGAACAGCGCGGCATCCGCGGCGCGCAGCCCCGCCCGCAGCTCACCGACGAAGTCGGCGTGACCGGGGGTGTCGACGAAGTTGATGCGCACTCCTCCGGGCGTCTCCGGCACGTCGGTGACCACGATGCTGGCCACCGACAGCGAGACCGAACGGCCCAGCCGGCGTTCTACGTCCTCGAAATCGCAGACCGTGGACCCGTTCTCGACCGAACCGAGCCGGCTGATCGCGCCGGAGGCCAGCACCGCGGCCTCCACCAGCAGGGTCTTGCCGGCGCCCCCGGGGCCGACGAGGACCACATTGCGGATCTGCTCGGCGGTGTTCCTGTCGCCGCCGCGGGTGCCCTGGGTCATCACGCACCGCTCCGACCCGGCCGGCCGGCCACAGCGGGACGGTCGTCACCGGCCCGCTCGCGGAAGACTCTGTGAGCGCTCATGTTCCGTCACCTCTGGTCGTGCCCGTTGCCACGACCCTGCGCCGCGGCGATGTCGGCGCCGAACGGCCCGGTGGGTCGGATATCGGTCCCACCGCCGTCGGCCTGTGCTGGCAGTGTGCGCAGCGGGGGGCCCGCCCGCAACAGCGCCGACCCGCCGACGTCGTCGGAGATCGGCCGGGCGGGCGTGGTGCCTCCCGCGGTGGTCAACGGCACGCAGGCCGGGACCAGGGCGGCGGCGACATCCATCGCCGTCCGCGCGGGCAGGTCGGGGACGTCGTAGTGCTGCGCGCCGGCCGCGGTGGTGGCGATCAGCGTGGCCAGCCTCGCGCGTCGCTGGAACCACGACTGCCGGATCGTCACCCCGACCACCCCGTCGATGGCCACGACTGTGCGGCGACGGTGCAGCGACCCGAGCCGGACCACCAGATGGCGGTCGACGATCGCGTGGCCGAGATTGCGGTACCGGTCGGCGGCCAGCAGCACGCCGCCGACCACAGCCGCCAGCACCACGAGCGGATACAGCGACGCCGGCAGCTCGGCCCACCGGGTGAGCGCGGCCAGGCCGGCTGCGAACGCGGCGGCGCCGACCAGCGCCCGGATGTACCGACGCCGCCGTGCGGCCGGACCGTGGGCGGCGAGCGGCGCGTGGGTCAGGTGCTCGTCGCCCAACACGATCGACTCGATCCTGAGCACCTCCGTCACCGGGGCAGGTGGCATCAGCAGCGAACTGCCGCCGCTGTCCTCGCCGCCCGGTCGGCGCAATCCGGTGGCCACCGCGTGCAGCCGGGCCCCGCGGGCCCACCGCAGGACCAGCGGCTCGCGCCGTTGGACGCCGACCAGTCGGCGTTCGGTGATGCTGGTGGACCGGGTGGTCAGCAGGCCGCGGCTGATCTGCAGGGTGCCGCCGGGATGCCGGGTCAGCCGGAATCCCCAGTAGGACAGGACGTAGCCGAGGACCGACAGGAGGACGACCACCACCAGGACCGCGGCAACGGCGAGTCCGACATCCAGCCACACCGACTGGCCCCGCAGGAACCCCAGCACCTGCCGGACCGGCCCGAACTGCCTCGGGTCCAGCCGTGCCTCGCGCATCAGCCGGAACCCGAAGCCGATCAGCACCGCGCCGGTGACCACCCCGGAGAGGGTGGCCGGGGCCAGCGCGATCCAGCGCGCCCGAAGCGCGCTCAGTTCGACCTCGGTCCGACCCGCTCGCGTGGCGACCGCGGCCGGCGCTTCGTCCACGACACCGTCGGGTCCGCCGGGGGCGGACGGTCGCTCGGCGGGCGCATCGGCCGCGTGGTGCAGCAGTTCGGCCCGCAATCCGGGAGCCGAGGCGGCGGGCAGGCCGTCCAGCCGGACGGACGCACCCTGCGGGTGCGAGCTGCCGGTGCCGATGTCCATTCGGACGAGCCGCAGCACCCGCTGCAGCGGGTGGGCACTGACGTCGATGGTGCGGATCCGGTCGCGCGGGACGGTCAGGTGGCGGCGTTGGAGCAGGCCGCGACGAACCTCCACCACGGCCGGGGTGATCCGGTAACGGGTGGTCAGATACCGGGTGATGCCCAGCGCGATGACCAGCCCGGTGCCGATCAGCCCCCAGGGCGGACCGCCGTCGTTGTTCGCCCCGGCGAACAGCAGCACCACCAGCATCGGGATGAACCGCATCACCTCGCG
>JBIOVW010000387.1:0-12383 GCA_044867945.1 Nakamurella sp.
GATGAACCGTCGGCGAACTCCGGGTGAGCCTGATCGCGCGGTGGGCCACGGGCCGCCGAGGACCTCACTACTGTTGCTCCGGTGACCGAATTCGAGGATCCGTCGGTGCCGTCGCCGGACGGGCAGGAGCCGGAACGGTTCAAGGGGCCGGTCCGCCTGCGCGGCGACCAGCGGTACCAGACCGCCAGCACCACCGACCAGCGGCTGCTCGACTCGCGCGGGCTCAGCGACTGGGTGCACACCGACCCCTGGCGGGTGCTGCGGATCCAGGCGGAGTTCGTCGAGGGTTTCGGGGCGCTGGCCGGCCTGCCGCGAGCGGTGTCGGTGTTCGGCAGCGCCCGGACCAGGCGGGGCTCTCTGTACTACACCAAGGCCGAGGAGATCGGCGCCGCGTTGGCCGGCGAGGGTTTCGCGGTGATCACCGGCGGCGGCCCCGGGATCATGGAGGCCGCGAACAAGGGCGCCAAGAAGGCCGGCGGACTGTCGGTCGGGTTGGGCATCGAGTTGCCGTTCGAGCAGGGCCTGAACCGGTATGTGGACCTGGGCATCAACTTCCGCTACTTCTTCGCCCGCAAGACGATGTTCGTCAAGTACTCGCAGGCCTACATCTGCCTCCCCGGCGGATTCGGCACGCTGGACGAGCTCTTCGAGGCTCTCACCCTGGTGCAGACCAAGAAGGTGACCAAGTTCCCGGTCGTGCTGTTCGGCTCCGAGTACTGGGGTGGGCTCGCCGATTGGGTGCGCAGATCGGTCGCCGAGGCGGGCAACATCTCCGCGCCGGACCTGAAGCTGCTGCACGTCACCGACGACGTCGACGACGCGATCCGGGTGGTGCACGACGCCTACGCGGCGTGGGAGGCGGCGCACTGACCCAGGGCGGGTCAGCGGCCGCGGGGCGATGCGTACGATTCCTGCGTTCGGACGTCCGCCGCCTTGCGAACCGATAGGCCCATGACCACACCGCAGACCGGCATCTTTGCCCTCGGCACGCACGCCCACTCGTACCTCGAGCTGTACCTCAACGAGGGCGCCGACCCACGAGCCACCCTGGCGATCGCCGCGGGACTGAGCGAGCCGCGCACCACCATGGGCGGGGTGAACCTGGTCCTCGGGTTCCGGCCCGAGCTGTGGGCCTCGGTCATGCCCGACCATTCGCCGGCCGGACTGGCCGGTTTCAACGCGCCGGTCGTCGGACCCGACGGGTTCACGATGCCGGCGACCCAGCACGACATCTTCCTGTGGACGGCGGGTGGCTCCCGGGACGTGGTGTTCGACACGGCTACCGCGATCATCGACGCCTTCGCCGGTCACGCGACGGTGGCCGACGAGGTCTCCGGCTGGACCTACCACCGGGACCGGGACCTCACCGGGTTCATCGACGGCACGGAGAACCCGCATCTGTCCGAGGCGCCCCGCCGGGTACTCGTGCGCAGGGGCACTCCCGGCGCCGGTGGATCGGTGCTGCTGGTGCAGAAGTGGCGGCACGAGGCCGACAAGTGGAATGCGCTCACAGTGCCGGAGCAGGAGCTGGCGATGGGCCGGACGAAGCCGGACAGCGTCGAGCTCGACGACCGGCCGGACACCTCGCATGTGGCCCGCACCGACCAGGACGACTTCGGCAAGATCTTCCGGCGCAACACCCCCTTCGGCTCGGCCCGCCAGCACGGCACCATGTTCGTCGGCTTCTGTGATCGACAGGGTCCGCTGGCCGGGATGATCGCCAGCATGGCCGGGCTCAGCGGCGGGGTCCGGGACGCGCTCACCCTGTACACCACCCCGTTGACCGGCGCCTATTACTTCATCCCGTCCCTGGACGACCTGGCCGTCCTGGCGCCGCCGGAGGAGGGTGACTGAATCGCCGCGGACGGGCGTTTCCGCGATTTGGTCCTTTGACCAGACGAGTGCCTGCCGGGGAATGACGTGTTGAATGCGGTCATCGCGACGACAGGTTCGCGGCGGGGTCGGGCGGTCCGGGCGGCGGTAGGTGGGATGACCGGGTCGCCGCTCATGGGAGGATGGCCCGCGTGTTGCGCTGGTTGACCGCAGGTGAATCCCATGGCCCCGCTCTGGTGGCCGTGCTCGAAGGCCTCCCCGCCGGGGTGCCGGTGACGTCGTCCGACATCGCCACCCAGTTGGCCCGGCGTCGCCTGGGCTACGGCCGCGGCGCCCGGATGAAGTTCGAGCAGGACAAGGTGTCCATCCTCGGCGGCGTCCGGCACGGCCGAACCCTCGGTGGGCCGGTGGCCATCGAGATCGGCAACACCGAGTGGCCCAAGTGGGAACTGATCATGGCGGCCGACCCGGTCGACGAGACCGTGCTCGCCGGGCTGGCCCGCAACGCCCCGCTCACCCGGCCCCGGCCCGGACACGCCGACCTGGCCGGCATGCAGAAGTACGGCTTCGACGACGCCCGGCCGATCCTGGAACGGGCCTCGGCCCGGGAGACCGCCGCCAGGGTCGCCCTCGGCACCGTCGCCCAGCAGTACCTGCGCGCGGTGCTCGGCGCCGAGGTCGTCTCACATGTGGTCTCCATCGGCGAGACGGTCGCCGTGGACGGTCCGCTGCCCCTGCCGGCCGACCGGGACGCGATCGACGGGTCCCCGGTGCGGGCGCTCGCGGCCGGGTCCACGGACTTGATGGTCGCCGAGATCGAGGCGGCCAAGGCCGACGGCGACACCCTGGGTGGTGTCGTCGAGGTGCTCGTCTACGGGCTGCCCCCTGGCCTTGGCTCGTTCGTACATGCGGACCGCAAGCTGGACGCCCGGCTGGCCGGGTCGCTGATGAGCATCCAGGCGATCAAGGGTGTGGAGGTCGGCGACGGCTTCCTGACCGCCCGCCGCCGCGGCTCCGCCGCGCACGACGAGATCGACCCGGTCGACGGGGGAGTGTCCCGGCGGTCGAACCGGGCCGGCGGCATCGAGGGCGGCATGCCCAACGGCGAGGTGCTGCGGGTGCGGGCCGCGATGAAGCCGATCTCCACCGTGCCGCGGGCGCTGGCCACCGTCGACGTGTCCACCGGCGAACGGGCCCAGGCGATCCACCAGCGGAGTGACGTCTGCGCGGTTCCGGCCGCCGGGGTGGTCGCCGAGGCGATGGTCGCCCTGGTCGTCGCGGACGCGGCGAGCGAGAAGTTCGGCGGTGACTCGGTTTCCGAGACCGCGCGCAACGTGGCGGCCTACCTGGATGCGATCGCGGCCGGCGCTCCGACCGGCGCTCCGACCGGCGCTCCGACCGGCACTGTGGGCCGGTGAGGGCCTCGGAAGGCACCACCGCCGCGGACGCCCAGCCGGGCGGCGTGCGGCCGATCGTGGTGCTCGTCGGCCCGCCGGGCTCGGGGAAGACGTCGGTCGGCGGAACGCTGGCCCGAATGACCGGCAGTCGGCTGCGGGACACCGACCACGACATCGAGGCGACCGCCGGTCGGCCGATCCCGGACATCTTCGTGACCGACGGGGAGCCCGCGTTCCGGGCGATGGAGCGGGCCGCCGTCGCCACCGCACTGAGCACTCATGGCGGGGTGCTGGCCCTGGGCGGCGGGGCGGTGCTCGCCGAGCAGACCCGGGCGTTGCTCAAGCAGCACACGGTCGTGTTCCTGTCCGTGACCATGCCCACCGGGGTGCGGCGGACCGGCCTGGCCGCCAACCGCCCGCTGCTGACCGGGGTGAACCCGCGCGCCACCTACAAGGCATTGCTGGACGCCCGGCTGCACCTGTACCAGGAGGTGGCGACCCTGGTCGTGCCCACCGACGACCTGACCATCGAGCAGGTGGCCACCGTCATCGTCGAGGAGCTGCGTCTATCGTGAGTTCTCCTGTCGTCGTGCCGGTGCCGTCCGGGGCGCCCTACGACGTCGTCATCGGCCGTGGGCTGCTGGACGAACTGGTGACCGCCGTCAAGTCGACCGGGGCGGCCCGGGTCGCGCTGGTGCATCCGCCGACCCTGCTGCTGACGGCCGAAACCGTCCGGGATGCGTTGCAGGACGCCGGGTTGACCGTGCATCTGCTCGAGGTGCCGGACGCCGAGGACGCGAAGAACCTCACCGTGCTGGGCTTCTGCTGGAACGTTTTCGGCCAGATCGGCATCGACCGGCGCGACGTGGTGATCGGGCTGGGCGGCGGGTCGGTGACCGATCTGGCCGGGTTCGCCGCCGCCACCTGGATGCGGGGGGTGCCGGTGATCCAGGTGCCGACCACCCTGCTGGGCATGGTCGATGCGGCGGTGGGCGGGAAGACCGGCATCAACACCGACGCAGGCAAGAACATGGTCGGCTCGTTCTACGAGCCGGCGGCGGTGATCTGTGACCTGGCCACCCTGGAGACCCTGCCCCGGCACGAGCTGGTGGCCGGTCTTGCCGAGGTCGTCAAGTGCGGGTTCATCGCCGACCCGGACATCCTGACGGTCATCGAGACCGATCCGGAAGCAGCCGCCGATCCTTCTTCGCCGGCGCTCGCGGAGTTGGTGCGTCGGTCGGTCGCCGTCAAGGCGAAGGTGGTGGCGGCGGACCTGCGTGAGTCCGAGCTGCGCGAGATCCTCAACTACGGGCATACTCTCGCGCACGCGATCGAGAAGCGGGAACGTTACCGCTGGCGGCACGGCGCCGCGGTGTCGGTGGGGCTGGTGTTCGCCGCGGAGCTGGCCCGGGCGGCCGGCCGGCTGGACGACGAGACCGCCGACCGGCACCTGACGGTCCTGCACACCCTGGGCCTGCCCACCACCTACGATCCGGACGGGCTGGGGGAGCTGGTGCGGATCATGGGGTCGGACAAGAAGACCCGGGCCGGGACGCTGCGGTTCGTCGTGCTGGACGGGCTGGCCAGACCGGGCCGGCTGGTCGGGCCGGACCCGGCGCTGCTGGCCGCCGCCTACTCCGTGATCGCCGGCCAGGGGCGGCGTTCGTCGACGGTCGATCTGGGCTGAGCTGATCGCAGGCCCCTCCGGAAGTTGATCATGGCGCTCTGCCTGCGTCGTGCCGGCGTGTCGCGGAAAGTGCCGGTGTGTCCCCGGCAGACTCCCATGATCAACTTCGAGTCGCCGGGTCCCGGATCAGCAGCCGACCAGGCGGGCGACCGGATCGCGGTCGGTAATGCAGTATGCCGAACCGGCCGGGTCGAGCAGCACGGTGAAACGCTCGGCCACGTCCCGCACCGCCGCACCGAGCACCTGGTGCCGTTCCGTCTCCGCGGCGCGGTCGTCGCAGGCGAGGTCAAGGTGCGCGGTGGCAGGGTAACGGTCGTCGCCGACGGCCTGCACCATGAGCCGCAGCGGCTGATCGGGCGGGCGGACCAGGGGATGCAGTGTGGCGATCGACGACGTCGTCGGTGGCCGGCCGGTGAGTTCGCTCCAGAACGCGACCTCCCTCTCGGCGTCGGCGGCCCGGACGTCCAGGCACACCTGGTCGACCAGGGACGTGTGCTCGCCCCAGCGCGCCGGCTCCGGCCGGGCCGATCCCGGGTGGGACACGAAGCAGAAGGGGAACCCGGCCGGCGAGGTCAGCACGACATGCCCGTCCGGCGACTCGAACACGACCGACGCGCCCAGCCCGACCGCGCTCCGCGCCGCGACGGCGGGGTCGGGCACGTGCAGGTCCAGGTGAATGCGGCTCGGCCCGTCCGCCAGTCGCTGCACCCGGAGGTAATCGTCCCCGGTGGGTGGCAGGAGAGTCGCGAACTGGTCGTGCTCCCCCCGCAATGGCGACACCCGGTAGCCGGTGACGTCCGCCCAGAACCGCACCCCCGCGTCGAACGAGGCCGGCGCGAAGTCGAGGAACGCACTGCACCAGAAGAGGTCGACGGGCACGGCGCCACCGTACCGCCGCTCGCCCAGGGCGGTGCGCTTCACCCCAAGTCGTTCATGATCAACAGCAGTCGGGGGAGGGCGGGCCCTCAGTAACCGATGAAGGCGTCCGTCCGAACGGACTGGGCCCCCTGCTCGCGCAGCGCGTCGGACAGCGCGTTGACCATGGCCGGTGGACCGGACACATAGGCGACCCGGCTGCGGACGTCCGGCACCGCGGAACGCAGCATGTCCGCCGACAGGAACCCGTCCACCACCCGCCAGGACTGCGGAACGGCCTGCGGCGCACCGGGCACCGCGAGCACCACCGGGATCCCGAACGCGGCGAGCTCGTCGCGGTAGGGGATCTCGCCCGGGTCGGTGACGCCGTAGACCAGCACCACATCCCGGCCGTCCCGCACACAGGCGGCGAGCTGGGACAGGTACGGCGTGATGCCGATCCCGCCGGCGACCAACAGCAGCGGCTGCGCCGGGTCCGCGGGCAGCGTGAAGTCCCCACCCACCGTGGTGGCCCGCAGGTGCGTCCCGATGGGCAGGTCGGCCAGCTCCCGTTTGAACGAGCTGGCCCGGTCGGTCGGTATCTTGATGCCGACCGACACCGACTCCCCCGAGGGGTCGGCGGTGGCGATGGAGAACACCCGGCGGGTTCCGCGCGAGTCGGCCTTGCCGTGCGGCAGGGTCAACTCCAGGTACTGGCCCGGCCTGAACCTGACCGGAGCGTCCGGGGCGAACGTGAACTCGGCCGTGGTCGGGCCGAACGAGCGCTTGCCGGTCAGGGTCAGCCCGATGCCTCGGCGCTGGCCGAGCAGGAACGCCACGACATTGCCGATAATCAGCGCCAGTTCCGGGGTGAGCGCGACGAAGCCGAGGTCGATGCCGACCAGCGTCGGCAGCGCGAAGAGGATGGCGACGCCGGCCGCGAGCGCGAGCTGCTGGCGCCGGGTCGGCGGCAGGGTCAGCGGTTCGGTGAGCATGAAGCCGGCGAAGAACACCACTGGCGTGGTCACGAACGCGTACTCGATCGCCGCCGCGGCGGTGTCGCCGTCGGCGAGCCGGAAGCCGATCATGAGCGCGGCGGCCACCCCGACGAACAGGCCGACGACCGACAGCTTGCGGGTTCGGTAGGCGACGACAAGGGCGAGGACGGCGACCGCGGGCAGCATCGGCGCCGTGGCGACCCACCACACCCCGCCGGACAACTGCAGCAGCGTCACGAACAGCACGCCCGCAGCCGCGGGGTTCACGATGTGTCGTCCGCGGTAGGCGATCAGGTACTTGGATGCCGACGCCGCCAATGCCGCAAGGGCAACGGCCAGCAGCTCGATCGGCTCGGTGCTCGGCCACAGCAGGAAGAACAGCAGACCTGCGGTGATCAGGCTCGACTCGGCGTGCGGCGCCACCCCGAACATGGCCCCGTACACGCGGTTCGAGCCGTAGGTGACCGCCAGCAGCACGGCGAGCGTGGCCGCGAGGTCGACCGGCGGGTAGTAAAGGACGCCGGCGAACGACAGCGCGAACGCCAGGACGGTCAGCGAAGCGAGGCAGATCAGCACCAGCCGGTACATGGTGACCCGGCCGAGCAGTGCGTCGACCGCGTTCCTGACGCGCACCGGGGCGGGGAGGGTGGCCGCCGGTGTGGGGGTGGTGATCACGAGAAGAGCTCCCCTTCGAAGGTGGGCGACCAGTGGGCGGTTCCGTTGCCGAGGACACGCAGCCAGTCGGCGCCGAATGAGTCGGCGAGCGGGTGGGTCCGCTCAGGCGAGGTGAAGAACAGGGCGGTGGCCAGCCCGTCGGCGACCATGGCAGAGCCGGCGATCACCCAGGTGGCGACGACGTCCCGGGCCGGCTCGCCGGTGCGGGCGTCGACGATGTGGTGCACGCCGGCCCAGGCCCGGCGGTTGCCGGCGGACGCGGCCAGGGCGTCGTCGGAAAGTGGGACGACGCCGATCACCTGGCTCGGGTCGGCCGGGTGCTCCAGCCCGACCCGGATGCTGTCCTCCCGATCGGCGGGACCGTGGTGCAGCAGGTCCCCGCTGCCGTCGACCACGAACGAGCCGACCCCGAAGGACGACAGCAGTTCACCGACAATGTCGACCAGGTAGCCCTTTCCGGCCGCACCGACGTCCAGCACGACGGGCCGGGTGGTGGTCACCACCGGCCCGTCCCAGCTCATGATCTCGTCCCACGCCGGGGTGTCGCGGATGGTGGTCGCGGGAGTGAACCGGTACTGCGCGTCGTAGCCGAGGTCGGCCAGCACGCCGCCGACCAGTGGGGTGACCGCACCGTCGGTGCCGTCGTGCAACCGCCGGTACAGGTCGATCAGCGGCACCGCCTCGCTCGGGAACTCCACCGTGCCGGCGGCTTCCGCGAGCCGGCTGACCAGGGAGTCGCTGCGGAACCGGGACCAGGTCCGGTCGAACTCGTCGATCCGAGCGTCCAGCCGGAGCCACTCGGCCGGGCCGAGCTCCCGGTCGGTGTCGATCTGCCAGCGCGTGCCGATCGCCTCGAAGCGCCGCGTGTGTGGCCGGGTCGCGGGTCGATCGAGCACGGCGGTGTCAGGCCTGCGCATCGGTCTTGATCGTCTCGACGGCGGCGTCGAACCCGCCCGAGGTGAGCGAGGAGCCGGCGACCTTGTCCAGGGACACGTCGTCGATGTCCTGGCCGATGATCAGGGCGGCGAAGTTGTTGACGAACTCGCTCTGGTACTGGCTCGACGGAGGCCTGGTCGCGCCGCCCTCCGCGGTCGCCGCGGTGATGACGTCGTCCGCGATGGTCAGCGTGATGGTGACCTCTTCGGTGCCACCAGGGCTGGTGTAGGTGCCGGTCGCGGTGTAGGTGCCGTCCTGGTAGGTGCTGGCGGCAGCCTCGCCGGTGGCCTCGGTCGCGGCCTCGGATGTCGCCGCGGTGGTGGCCTCCGCGGTGGTGGCCGCCGCCGAGGTGGTGTCCGCTGACTCGGCAGCGGACGAGCTGCAGGCGGCAAGGCCGAGGCCGGCCGTGCCGAGCAGCGTCCATCCGGCAAGCGAGGCGTAAATGGTGCGCCGACGGCGATCTCGCCGGGCGGACGAGATCGACTCGGGATCGGGGGCGCCGTCGTGGTTCGGGCGGGTGGTCTCGGTCGCGGTCATATGACTCAGGCTCCTGCCGGTGTTCGGGGGCGGGCGATCGCCCACCCGGGATGCGCTGGCACGCGCACTGTTCGGGGGATTCACCGCGGGACACGGCGCTGTGCGCCCAGGTGGAGGTCAGCCTCTCTGCCAACCTGTTGTCGCTACGTTATATGAGCGTTTGAGCTTCTTGGCCCGCAGCAGCTGAGGACATGCTGTGCGTTTGCTGGATGACGTTAGCCTTGCTAACGACACCCCAGGGCAGGCCGGGTCGAGGCCGGAAGCGTGCCGATCGGGGCCGACGGGTGGGTCGTTCGGCACTGGAAACCAGTGTCCGCGGCGGACACGATCGACACATGGCATCACCCCGTATCCACCGGCTGAGCGCCGACGACATGATGCAACTGGCCGTGGAGGCGTCGGGTTCGCGGATGCAGTTCGCGGCGGTCGCGGTGCTGGACGGCGCGCCCGGCCTCGGGGACCTGCGGGCGCTGATCGGGTCAAGGCTCGGCGCGGTCCCGCGGCTGCGGCAGCGGCTGGTGCGGGTGCCGTACGGGCGTCCGATCTGGATGGACGACCCCGACTTCGACATCGGCCGGCAGATCGACGAGCTGCCCTGTCCGTCGCCCGGCGACAGTCCGGCCTTGCTGGCGGCGGTGGCGGACATCATCGAACGGCGCCTGACCCTGGCCCGGCCGCCCTGGCGGATCACCCTGGTCGGCGGCCTGAGCGGGGGTCGAGCGGCGCTGGTGATCGTGCTGCATCACGTGCTGGCCGACGGGCTCGCCGGGCTGGCCGTGCTGTCCCGACTGGTCGACGGTGGCGGTACCGGCGGTTGGCGGCCGACCGCGAGCCGGCCGACGGCGGCCCAGTTGCGGGCCGACGCCCGCGCCGAACGCCGGCGAACTGTGCGGGAGCTGCCGCGGCTCCCCGCGCGGTTGCGCGCCGCGGCGGCCGAACTCCTCCGCGGTGGCACCGGGGGCGCTCCCCGCTGCCGGATCAACCTGACCCCGGTCGGCGCGCGGCGCGCCCTGGCGGTCGCCGAAGCCGGCCTGCCGGCCACGGTGGCCGCCGCCAAGGCGGCCCGTGGAACCGTGAACGACGTCGTGCTGACGGCGGCCACCGGGGCCCTGGCCGAGATGCTCGCCGACGGCGGTGAGCCGCTCGACCATCTGGTTGTCTCGATCCCGATCTCCGCCCGACGCCGGGCCGACATCGCCGAGCTGGGCAATCGGGTGGGCGTGCTGCCGGTGTCGGTTCCGCTGGTCGGCTCGCCGGCGGAGCGGCTGGCTGTCGTCGCCGCCCTGACCCGCGCCGGCAAGACCGAGACGCCGGGCGCGTCCACCGCCCTGTTCGGGCCGTTCGCGCGGGCGCTCGCCGGAATCGGCGCCTTCGGCTGGTTCATCGGGCACCAACGGTTGGTGAACACGTTCCTGACGAATGTGCGCGGACCGCGGGAGTCCTTGTCGGTCGGCGGGTTCCGGCTGGTGGAGCTGATCCCGGTGGCCGCGATCAGCGGCAATGTCGGCGTCGCGTTCGCCGTGCTCAGCTACGCCGGCCGGCTCGCGGTGACGGTGGTCGCCGACCCGGACCGCTGCCCGGACGTCGCGGGTCTGGCGAACCTGCTGCAGGCGCAGCTCGACGCGCTCACCCACCCGCACCCGCGCGGGCCCTACGATCGGATCTCGTGACGTCGCTGCACCACACCCGCCGCACCACCGTCCGCACCGCGCTCGCCGCCGAGGGGATCGACGCGCTCCTGGTCACCGACCTGATCAACGTGCGCTACCTCACCGGGTTCACCGGTTCCAACGCGGCGTTGCTGCTTGTCGCCGGCGACGACGAGGGACCCGATCGGGCGCCCGGCCACACCGACAAGGTCACCGACGACCCAGACCCCCGCACCCGGTTCTGCACCGACGGCCGTTACACCACGCAGGCCGAGGCGCAGGTGCCCGACCTGCCCCGGCTGATCGCTCGGCCCTGCGACGTCGCCCTGCTGCGCGGGGCGCCGGCCGGCAGCGTCGGGTTCGAGGCCCGCTCGCTGACCGTCGCCGCCTACGACGTGCTGCGATCGGTCGCCGCGGAGCGCACCAGCCCCGTGTCGCTGCGTACCACCCTGGACGTCGTGGAGGCCGCCCGGGCCGTCAAGGACCAGACCGAGATCGCCGCCCTGCGCCGGGCCTGTGCGGTGGCCGATCAGGCGCTCGCCGACCTGCTCGCCGCCGAGAGCCTGCGCCCCGGTCGCACCGAACGCGAGGTCGGTCTCGAGCTGGACCAGCGGATGCGCGAGCTCGGCGCCGAGGACCCGTCGTTCGAGACCATCGTGGCCGCCGGCGCCAACAGCGCCATCCCGCATCACCGGCCCACCGCGGCGGTCCTGGCCCCGGGGGATCTCGTGAAGCTGGATTTCGGTGCGACGGTCGACGGCTACCACTCGGACATGACCCGCACCTACATGCTCGGCGAACCGCAGCCCTGGCAGCGGGAGATCTACGACCTGGTGCACGCCGCCCAGGCGGCCGGGCGCGCGGCCTGCGTGGTCGGGGCGACGGGGGACGCGGTGGACGCGGCCTCCCGCGACCTGATTGCGCAGGCCGGATACGGGCCTCAGTTCGCGCATGGACTCGGCCACGGAGTCGGCCTGCAGATCCACGAAGCGCCGAGCCTGGCCCGCGGGGCGGCCAGTATCATGGCCCCCGACATGTGCGTGACCGTCGAGCCCGGGGTCTACCTGCCGGGCCGCGGCGGAGTGCGCATCGAGGACAGCGGCGTGGTCCGTCCCGACGGCTATCACGTCCTCACGCGGACATCCAAGGACCTCGGCGTGCTCTGAGCCGCCGGATCCCGGTCCGACCAGGGAAAGGCGCAGCACCCGCACCATGGCCAGCACCAGCGACTTCAAGAACGGGCTCGTCCTGAACATCGACGGACAGCTCTGGCAGATCACCGAGTTCCAGCACGTCAAGCCGGGCAAAGGGCCGGCGTTCGTGCGGACGACCCTGAAGAACGTGCTCTCCGGCAAGGTCGTCGACAAGACCTTCAATGCCGGTGTCAAGGTCGAGGTCGAGACCGTCGACAAGCGCGACATGACATACCTGTACAAGGACGGCGCCGACTACGTCTTCATGGACGGCGAGACCTACGACCAGATCCACGTCTCCGGCGACGTCGTCGGCGACGCGGCCAACTACCTGCTGGAGAACCATCAGGCCATGGTCGCGCAGAACAACGGGGCCGTGCTGTACATCGAGCTGCCGGCCTCCGTCGAACTCGTCGTCTCGCACACCGAGCCCGGCCTGCAGGGTGACCGGTCCACCGGTGGGACCAAGCCGGCGACGCTGGAGACCGGCGCCGAGATCGCGGTGCCGCTGTTCCTGAACACCGGCGACAAGATCAAGGTCGACACCCGGGACGGCCGGTACCTCGGCCGGGTCAACAACTGATGGTCAACGGGCAGCGACATGTCGGCACGTAGCAAGGCCC
>JBIOVW010000388.1:0-4524 GCA_044867945.1 Nakamurella sp.
ACGTGATCACAACCCCTGGGGAATTACGTGATCGTCGACACGTAGCGCCTGGTCGGAGGCCGGTTTCGGGGTTGAGGCATGTGAGGGACGTGGGCCGCGTCGGCGGCGGCGTTCATGAGTCTCATCGGTTCTGGTCCTTGATGAGCTGTCGCAGGCTGTCTCTGGCGGCGGTGAGGTCGTCTTCGAGTTCGCGGATTCGGCGGTTGGCGACGGCGAGTTCGGCGGCGCGAGCGTCTCGTTCGGCGAGGAGTCGCCGGTTGACATCATCGAGGGTGGCGACGCGCTCGATCAGCTGTGCACGCTCGGGTCCTTCGATCTCGGCACCGAGTTGGAGCCGGAGCCTGCTGCGGAGTTTGTCGTTGTCGGCGCGGAGCCTGCGGATCTCGGTCCGGGCGATGACCAGGTCGGTGCGCACGCTGTCGGATGTCACCGGCGCCGGGTTGTCCGCGGTTGTCGGTGGCCGGGTGGCTTGGCGTTTCCGGGCGGCGTCGAGGGAGTGGCTGAGGTCGTCGGCGTAGACCAGCCAGGTGGACACGCCGGCGGTGGAGGCGACCGCGGCTGCGGTGATCGGGGCGCCGGCGGCCTCGAGCGCTTCGATCGCGGCGAGCACGCGTTGCCGCTTGTGTTGGCTGTCCCTCGCGCGGGCGGCACGCAGTCCCGCGGTCTTGTCTGCTGGGCTCATGCTGGCCTTGTCGGGCTGAGCGCGAGGAGCGGGAGTTGCCGTCCGGCGCGGGCGCGGCGGAGCAGTTTGCTGGCTTCTTCGACCTCGGCGCGTTCGGGGGCGGGTAGGTCGGCCAGCTTGTCCCGCATCCGGTCGACGACGGCGGTGAACGCGTCGATCTGCGCGGTGAGGTTGGCGATCACGTACTCCGCGGCGTCCATCGCGCGGGCGGTTTCTCGGTCCCGCCGCAGGTCGGCGAGGTGTTCTTCCAACGCGGGCAGGTAGGAGGGGTCGGGTCGGTAGAAGCCGCAGCCGGCGCATTGGAACCGGATCGGGCAGGCGCCGCCGCCGGCGGTGACGTTCGAGGGTTCGGTGCAGTTGCCGTAGGGAACCGACACCGAGGCTCGCTGGTAGGCGGTGGGACTGGTGAACGGGGCCGGGTCACCGGCGGCGTCGGTGGCCAGCGCCCCGACGGCGGCGATGGCCTGTCGTTTGCGGTTGAGGCCGATCGAGTAGTAGCCCATGGTGGTGGTCACCGAGACGTGGTCCATCAACTCCTTGAGCACATCGACCGGTACCCCGACATCGGCATGCCGTTGGGCGTAGGAGTGGCGCAGCGCATAGGGCAAGATCCCCGACCGGTCGAACGGCTCGGGGGTGCCGTCGGGACCGAGCAGCTCCGAAACGATGACCTCGATCTGGTCGGCCCAGGCCTTGAACGCTCGCCGGACACAGCTGGGCGTGATGTGGCCGTGGGACTGCTGGGAGCGCAGCAGCGGGGACGGGAACAGCCACCGGTCGATGGCCGGGGCGGTCCGCAGCCGAAGGCGGTGCTGCCGCCAGTCGGCGATGATCGCGGCGGTGGCGGTGGTGATCGGCAGCCGGCGACCCCTCCGGGCCGCCTTGTGGTTGTCATAGACCAGGTTGTGCTGGCCGTCGATGACCTCCACGCAGTCCACGGACAGGCTGACGACCTCGCCGGGGCGTCGCCCGGTGTCGCGCAGGATCTGGTAGACGGCCTGGTGCATGGCCTGGAGGTCCGCGGCGGAGAACACCCCGCCTCGTCCACTCGGGCCGAGCAGACCCAGGTTCGCATCCAGCTGGGCGATCACCGACTCCGGCAACGCCTTGCCGATCTCGTCCTCGGCTGCTTCGTCACGGATCCGGGCGCGGCGGGCAGATGGGCGGAACGGGTCGGGCACCATCGCCATCAGCCCGCTGGCTCTGCCGTGTTCGAGCACGACGCCGAACTGGCCCAGCAGCAGGTTGCGGTGCGAGGCGGAGTACGACGCGCCGTCGTCGCGGCGTTGGCTGGTGATCGCGTCGGCGACCCGGGTGAAGTCGCCGGCACCGAGCCGGGTCGGGTCGGTGCGTCCGGCGGCGATCAGTGCCTGCGAGGCGGCCCGGGTCGCGCGCAGGGTCTCCCGCAGCCGCTGCAGGTAGGGCCGGGTGGTCTTGGCCCAGTCCTTGACCACCACCCGCAGCCAGTCGACCTCGATCACGCCGAAGTCGATCACGCCCCGGGTGCAGGGCCATGGTCGGGAGGCGTTGTGCTGCAGGTCCAGCAACGCCACCTGCCACACGTCGCCGGCGAACGGGTCCACGCCGCAGTAGTGGGCCCGGGCGCGGTCCAGGTGTCGGCGCAGGTCACGAAACAGTCCCCGGGTGGCGTTGTTGTAGACCATCCCGCCGGACTCGCACACCGTGTGCGGGTCCGCGGTCCGCAGCGAGTCGGCCTCGCCGAGCCGGCCCAGCAGGATCCGGACCTCGGTGGGGTCCAGCGGCGGTGGGCAGGTGTCGCGTTGCTGCAGCCCATACTGCACCTCGGTGGCCAGCTGTTCGCCCATGCCGGCGAGGGAGAACTGGTGGACGGCGAGTCGGGGTCGTTCGGCGGCCACCCACCCGGTGAACACCTCAGGGGTCAACTCGCAGACGGTGTGGGCACGGAACAGCCGGTTGTGGTGGAAACGGCATAGTCCGCGGCGGGTGAGCCCCTCGCGGAGGCATCCGGCCACCAGGCAGCAGGCCTGCCGCGGCATCGGCCGAGCCCGAGCGGCGAACTCCTCGACCGGCTCGGCCGGGTGCCGTCGCCATGACTTCTCGTGGCGCTGACACAGCCCGCGGCATAGCGGCTCGCTGGCGCATCCGGCCACCAGGCACGTGCTCGTCGGCGTCAATGGCCGAGTCGGACGCGGCGGTGGGGCCTCATCGAAGTTCTCCCAGCTCACCGCGCGGATGCTGCGGGCACGGCGGCAGCCTTCGCAGCGTCCGTACTGGCGGCGGGTCGCCGTGGCGCAGCCGGGGGTGCGGCACGGCCATACCGCGGTCCGGTCGTTGGCCAGGTCCCCGGTGAACAGCAGCGACTCCGGATCCCACTCCCCGGCTCGCCACGAGGGGTCCAGCCGCTCGCCCAGCCAGTCCAGCCACCCAGGCTCGGCAGAAGACGGTCGGTGTCCCGTCGCGGGCCGTGCTGTCCGCAGTCTCGCGGCGCTCACCGCTGGTCCATGGCCGCGGCGACCGTCTCCACGGCGCGGCGCTTGTCCTCATCACGGGCATGCAGATACACGCTCGTCGAGGCCAACGACGCATGACCGAGCAGGGCCTTGACCACATCCAGGTCGGTCCCGGCACGGACCCAGTTCGTCGCCGCGGTATGCCGCAGCATGTGCGGGCGGACCGGGAACCCGCACTGCCTCGCGAGCCGGTCGAAGAAGTCCTTCGCGCCCCGGTAGGTCATCGCCGTTCCGACCGGTGCGTGGTAGAGGTTGACCAGCACCATGTCGGTGCCCTCGGCGCCGGTCAGCACCGACCGCTCGTACTGGTAGTCGGCGTAGGCGTCCAGCACCGCGTCGCTGGCTGGGACCGTGCGGGGAAACCGGGACTTGGCCAACGCGCCGTTCGGGTTCGCCCGGTGCCGCACGTGCACGTGCGCGCCGAGCACCGCGCAGCCCAGGCTGCGAGAGTCCGGCAACAGGTGCATGTCGGATCGGCGCAGCCCCAGCGCCTCACCGATCCTCAAGCCGGCGTCTCGCAGCAACACCACGAGGAAGCGTTCCCGAGGACGACGGCAACACGCCAGCACCTGCACGGCCTGGTCGGGAGTCAACGCCTCCGGGAACGGTGTCTGGGCACGCGCCTTCAACGCCCTTGCCCGCACCATCCGGTGCTGACCGGACTCGCCGACGTCGAACCCCGGCGGAGTGAACCGCAGCCACCGCGGTTCGGAGAGCCGTTCGGCCACCCCGGGCTCGATGAACCCCGAGCGGGCGGCGAACCGCAAGAACTCACACACCGCGGTCAAGATCGCGTTCACCGTCGCCCCCGACCGGGGCCGGCCCAGTCGCGACGCTGTGGACTCAACCCAGTGCTTGAACCTGGCCAGCTGCGCCAGCTCGACCCGCCGCCAGTCCACCCCCTGCTCGGTGCACCAACCCAGGAACATCGCGACCCGGCCGGCATAGGCACGGATCGTGTGCGGCGATCTGGCGGCGCCGTCCAGGCAACGCAGGAACGCCGACGCCTCCCGATGCGGAACAAGCTCGGAGTCGAGCACCACCCACGACTCGCTGCCATCCACCGGCGAGACGGCCCGCTCCGCCTGGTACGAACATGTGTTCGAGTTCAGCATGAGCCGAACGTATCTGCACGTGCCGACAACCATCGGATACCCGCGAGGCACGTGGCACTCCAGCCCAGAGACCCACGTTCCTCGCATCCCGGAGGGCACTACAGATAACCCGGCTGTGACGTAGGACGTGCGGGCTGAGGTGGGCGTTGGCGAGCATCGGATCGGTTTCCCGGGTCTGGTATTTGCGGAGGATCCAGGTGATGCCGCCGCGGCTGAGTTTGGTCCGGCGCTGGTT
>JBIOVW010000389.1:0-5495 GCA_044867945.1 Nakamurella sp.
CCGCAGGGAGAGCCTTGAAGAACGCATCTCAGCCATGCGGGTCGTGAGTCCCGATAACGACCTTGTCAACGTCTATGTGGACCTACGGGCAAAGTGTCAGCGGCTTGGGCATGGACTCCAAGCTAAACAGCATGAGGCGGACCGGGTTCGGTCCTCAGCTTCACCCACGTAGTCTCGCCGGAACTGAACACGCATGAGATCGGAGCTCATCAGGTGATATTGACCGAGTCGGATGTCTACCTTCTGGCGTTGCATGAGCCCTACCACGCTCCAGAGCATCGGGTGCCGATCAACGCAACGATCGTGCACGCGCGGACTCTGCTGCACCCACTGGTGCTGCAGCCCGACGGGGGCCGGATGTACCGCTGCCTGACGGAGTTTCCTGGGCGGACGCCCGGTTGCCTGATCCCGCTGTCGACGTTGACCTTCGAGTTGGACGGCGGAGGGTTGTGGCCCCTCATCGGCGACTGGGAACGAGTCGTCGACGACTTCGTAAGCCTTGCTCGAAATCGGGACTGCGACGCGATGCCACTTGGTCTTCCGCAATTGCAGGCCGCGTTGCTCGGTGGCGGCCCGAGCATGGTTCACGAAGTGCACGACACGAACGGCACCCGGTTTCAGGTCGGCCCCGCTGAGCGGGAGCAACACCTCAATGAGCTGCACGGACATGTTCATCGCTTTGCGGCCGATGGCCCCTTTTGGCCGGGAGACAACCTCGTCGCGCCCCCACGCGAGCCGGGGACCATGCCGTACATGCCGTACCGCTTCTAGCTGCCGCCTGGGGCCGAGTATGCGCGCGGGGGCGTGTCCTGGCCAACATCAAGTTGACGCGTCGTGTTGATCTTGAGCCCAGACTAGCCTCAGTTCTGGTCTCATTCGGCCCGGTTCGCCGCAGTCCGCTCGATGTTGAGGTGCGCCAGCGTGTAGGGCGTGTGAGATCGCCGACCCCCTCTGAACACGTCCGCCCAGACCTCGAAAGCGTGTGAGGGGGCAACTCCTCCGTGGGTTCGAATCCCACCGCTACCGCCAAAGTCCCAGGTCAGCGGCTACGCTGTTGATGAAGGCCGCGGCGGGGCGCCCAGGTCGATCTCGGCCTGATACCCGGCTCGATCAGCGCCATGCGGCGGACCACCCTTTTGGGGGTGCTGCGTTAGCTGGAAACGCAGCTAACGTGGCTAATAGGGGAGATCGCCGGGTTCGCCTGGATGTGCGCTTCGCTCGTCATGGGGACACTGGCCGCCTCTCCTGTACCTGGCAGACAACGAAGATCGTCGTAGTCATCGAAGGAGTGTCATGACCATCAGCACCGATGTTTACACCAACGGCGCCGTCAAGGCCCGAGAGGCAACCGAGAAGTCCGTTGAGACCTGGAAGCAGGGCGTCAAGCTGATGACCACCCAGGCCGACCTGGTGTCGCGACTGCCGAAGATCGACCTGACCGAACCGGTCACCCGGTACTTCGAGTTCGTGCAGCGGGCCGTCGACTACAACCGCGAGCTCGCGATCCGCTGGGCTGAACTGGTCACCTCCCTGTCCGGCAGTGTCCGTGAGCAGGCCGAGAAGATCGGCGGCGTTCTCACCGATCAAGTCGACGCGGTCGGCGACGTGGCCACCACCTCGGCCAAGAAGGCCGAGGAGCTCGCCAACGAGCAGGCCGCTCTCGCGGAAGAAGCCGCCAAGGAGCAGGAACGGGAGATCAAGCGGGCCGAGCGAGCCGCCGCCAAGCAGGCCAGGGAGGCCGCCCGGGAGCCGTATGAGGGACTGACCAAGGCCGAGTTGTCCGATCAGTTGGCCGAGCGAGGTCTGCCGAAGACGGGCACTGTCGACGAGCTCATCGACCGGCTCGTCAGCGCCGATAGCGAGTAGTCTCGCCGCGCTGCCGTCGTTCGGCCGATTGATGACGCCGGCTCATGCTTGACGGGGCCGGCGTCGCCCTTCCCGCCACGCTCCCCCACCCGCGACTCGGGTCTTTCCTGGCCGGGCGTGTCATCGGCAACCGAGCCGATTCGGCCCGAGCCCGCGGACAGCTGCCTGGCCGCAACCGCTTTGACCGGCACAGCCGGTGGGGGTGCAGGTGCGACGGTGTCGCGTCCTGAAGGCACCGGGTGTAAACCAGCTCAGGCGGAAGCTGCATTTTGGCGGCGAGTGTGGGGCGACAACGTCCGAGGGACCGGGGCCGACTCCGCGCGGTGATGCAGCGAGGACGCCCTGGCGGCCAGGGTCGGGGTGAATCTGACGTGTTCGTGTCGGTGGGTCTTGTCAGGGTCGGTGGTCGCCTCGATCTCATCCAGGAGCAGTTCCGCCGCTCGACGACCGAGATCGCATCGTGGTTGCCGGATCGAGGAGAGGGGCACCGCGGCAGCGGCGGCAAATTCGATGTCGTCGTAGCCGATGATCGCGACATCGTCCGGAACGCGCAGGCCGCGGGTCATCAGGCCCTGCAGCAGCCCGATCGCCACCAGGTCGTTCGCGGCGAAGACGCCGGTCGGCCGATCTTCGGGTGCGATGGCGACGAGCGTCGCGGCGACATCCAGTCCGGCCGCGATATTCAGGTGCTCGGTGGGAATCACCCGGATCGATGCACCGGGAGTCAGCTGCACCTCCCGGGTAGCGCCCTCGAGGCGGTCACGAACCTGACGGATGTCGTCCTTCCCCCCGACGAAGGCGAGACGGGTGTGTCCGTGTTCGAGCAGGTGGGTGGCCGCGAGCCGGCCGCCGGTGAAATCGTCGACCGAGACGGTGCACATGTCCGTGGAGTTGCCGGCCCGGTCGGCCAACACGACGGGGATGCCGAACTGCCGAAGCGTCTGGACTTGAACATCCGCGCCGACGGGCGCCAGCACGACGCCGCTGACCCGCTGCTTACCGAGCAGTTCCAGATGAGTCTGCTCCCGCTCCTGGTGTTGGGCGCTGTTGCCCACCAGGACCGAGTAGTCGGCGTCGGCCATGACGTCCTCGACACCGCGGGCCATGTCCGTGAAGAACGGGTTGGCTATGTCCATCACCACCAGCCCGACCGAGTGGCTCCGCCCGGCACGAAGGCTGCGCGCGGCCTCGTTGCGGATCCAGCCGAGTTTGCTGATTGCATCCTCGACCCTTTGCCGGGTGACCTCTGAGACGGCGTCCGGTCGGTTGAGCACATTGGAGACGGTCCCGACGGAGACGCCGGCAAGGGCGGCGACGTCCTTCATGCTGGTTGAGCGGCGGCTGACCACGTGGCTCCCAATGCTGTGCTGCGGACGTCCGGCCAACGGATGCGGCCGAACGGTGCCCGCGCCGTGTCGGTGATCGTTTCAAAGTACCCGATCGGCTCCTCGGAGGTGCCGCGATCCTCTCGTGGCGGCATCTCCGCAGCGACGATCTGAAACGATCACCCGCCGCCCAAGAACGATCAAGCACCTGCCCGGGGTCGGCTGGGCGCGCTGATCAAACACTCACCGAAAGGGACGAAACCGGCGTGGGACTGGGCCTCTGATCCGCACGGCTCGGTGGCGGCGGTCAGCTGACTGCCGCGCTGATCCAATGCCCACAATTGCGCCCGGTTTGTCCGGTCCGGTGGTTGTTGGATCAGCGCGGCCGCCGCACACCTTCCGCGCGGGCGAGCCGCACACCTCCCGCGCGGGCCGGCTGCACACCGCGCGCGGCCGGCGCAAGACCCACGCCCAACCGGACGAACCGGCGCCCCATTCGCAGAAATTAATCTGCGCGCCCCCCGGCTCACCGAAGGCTCATTGTGGGAGGTCGGCCGCGGACAGCACCGTCCGGCCGGTGACGGCCAGCAGGATGTCCGCCACCGGCAGCCTGGTGACGGTCGGTCCGTCGCCCAGCGCCAGGTCGGTGTCCGTGGCTTCGAGTCGCCGCCCGGTCAGGTCGACGCCGAAGTAGGCGAGCTGCCGTTCCCCGGTCGAGGAGAGGACCAACCGGATCCGATCGGCGGGCGGCCGCGGCAGTCCCAATGGTTCGGTGATGTCCAGGCCGTGGATGACATCGTGGCTCAGCGCGCCCGCCTGCCCACCGACCGGTGGCTGCCATGGGCGGTGGACGTTCGCCCGCAAGCTGGCCAGCAGCTCGTCGTCGGACACCTGTCCGGTGTCCAGCCGGGCTAGCTCGTCCGCGAAGCGATCGAAGTCGCCGCCGGCCGCGGCGATCCCCGCCATGACCCGCTCGCCCGTGTGCCGGTAGGGCATCGTCATGTGCGCGACGACCTCGCGGACTCGCCACCCCTCGCACAGTGACGGCGCCGCCCATTGATCACGGCGCAGCGAGCTGAGCAGGGCGACGAGGCGTTGGCGTTCGGCGACGGTTTCCCGGGCGAGCGGATCGGTCGGGTCGAGGGTGTCCATGAGCGTCCTTCCGTTGTGCGGTGTCGTAGCGGATACGACGGCCGCTCGGGAAAGTCACCGATCCGGGGGGAGAATCTCCGGCAGCCCGAACTCCGCGAACCGTGCACCGCTGCCGAGGAACGTGACAGAATGGCTGATCAGGCCGTCACGCGTCTCGACCAGCGTCAACGCGAACGGCAGCAGCACGCCGTCGTCATCCGGGCGGTACTGGCCGAAACCGGCCGACCCGTTGATGGTGGTCGGCAGGAGCCGGGCGCCCTCGCAACCGCCGGCCGCGACCAGGCCGGCGATGTTCGACCCGCCCTGCACCCACCAGGCGAACGGCGGCATCGACGAGATGGCGTCCTGCCGCAGTACCGCGGTCAGCGCCGCGACGTCATGAGCCTCGAACGCGGCGACGTAGCGATTCAGCAGGTCACGCTGCGCAGGGTCGCCGGGGTCGAACGGGTCGGCCGGCGACGGCCGGTGCCGGTGCAGGGTCTCCCGGGCCCGCAGCAGCGCGCTGTTCACCGCGGTCGTCGAGGTGTCCAGCAGGACCGCCGTTTCGGCCGCGGAGAAGCGGAGAATGTCGCGGAGGATCAATGTGGCCCGCTGCCGCGGAGCCAGGTGTTGCAGCGCGGCGACGAACGCGATCCGGATCGACTCCCGCTGGACCACCAGGTCGGCGGGATCGGTGGCCGCGTGCAACCCGGAATCCGGCATCGGTTCGACGAACCGGCGCGCCGGCAGAAGGTCCCCCAACGTCGCCCCGTCGATCGACGCCGGACCGAAGTCCGTCGACTGCCCGCGCCGGTGCGCTCCCCTGAGCAGGTCAAGGCACACGTTGGTGGCGATCCGAAACACCCAGGTCCGCAGGCTGCCCCGGGTCGGATCGAACTGCTCGAAGCGCTGGTGCGCGCGAACGATCGCCTCCTGTGCGGCGTCCTCGGACTCCGATGAAGCGCCGAGCATGCGGTAGGCGTAGGCGGTCAGCGGCCGGCGCAGCGCCTCCAGCTCCGCGAGCAGGTCGACATCGGTGGCCGTCACGGGGACATCATCCCGCGGCCAGGACCGGGGATCGTTCGCAGCAGCCTCGTCGGATCAGGCTGACGGGTACGACGGTTTGTCGGGGGAGCCGTTTGTCGGGCTCGTCGATCCGGCGGAACAGCCGGT
>JBIOVW010000390.1:0-2891 GCA_044867945.1 Nakamurella sp.
CAGGGTCAAGCTCTCCAGGTGATCGGTGCCGTGCCCGGCGACCACCTCCGTGCGGGTGCGGACCGTGATGTTGTCGATTCCCTCGATCTGCTTGATCAGGTAGTAGGACATCGAAACGGCCAGCGACGGCCCGCGGATCAGCATGGTGACCGACCGGGCATAGCGGGCGAAGTAGACCGCGGCCTGGCCTGCGGAATTGGCGCCGCCGACGATGTAGACGTCCTGACCCTTGCAGCCCGGTGCCTCGGACAGTGCGGAGCCGTAGAAGACGCCGCGCCCGGCGAACTCGTCCAGGCCGGGGGCCTCCAGCCTCCGCCAGGAGACGCCGGTCGCCAGGATCACGGTGTGCGCGTCGATGCTGCCGCCGTCGGCGAACCGCACTGTGCGGGCCGAGCCGTTCACCTCGACCGCGCAGGCGTCCCGGGCGGTGATCATCTCGGCGCCGAACCTGAGCGCCTGTCGCCGGGCCCGCTCGGTCAGCTGGGCACCGGACACCCCGTCGGGGAAGCCGAGGTAGTTCTCGATGCGGGAACTCTGCCCGGCCTGACCGCCGGTGGCCAGCCGTTCGATCAGGACGGTGCGCAGGCCCTCGGATGCGCCGTACACGGCGGCGCCCAGGCCGGCCGGGCCGGCGCCGATGACGATCAGGTCGTAGAAGTCCTTCGCCGGGGTGGTGGCCAACCCGACCTGCCCGGCAAGTTCCGAGTCGCTGGGTTCCACCAGCACCCGCCCATCGGCGGTGATCACCACCGGCAGCTGTATCGCGGTGACCCCGGCCGCGGCGAGCAGCCGCTCGCCCTCGGCATCGTCGGCCAGGTAGGCGCGGAACGGGACCTGATTGCGGGCCAGGAAGTCCTTGACCTCGCTGCACCGGGCCGACCAGCGGGTCGTAACGACCTTGGTCTGCGGCGGTGGGGTGTGATCGCTGCGCTTCCACTGATCAAGCTCGTTGTCGATGACCGGGTAGAACTTCTCCTCGGGCGGATCCCACGGCTTGAGCAGGTAGTAGTCCAGATCCACCACATTGATCGCGGTGATCGCCGCCTGCGTATCGGCGTAGGCGGTGAGCAGGATCCGGCGGGCCTTGGGATAGATGTCCATGGCCTTCTCAAGGAACTGGATGCCGTCCATCTGCGGCATCCGGTGGTCGGCCAGCAGCAGGGCGACCTGGTCGCCGCGCAGTTTCAGCTCATGCAGGGTGTCCAGCGCCTGCCGGCCGGATTCGGCGCGAACGATCCGGTAGTTCCTGCCGTAGCGGCGGCGCAGGTCGCGGGCGACAGCGCGGGACACGCTGGGGTCGTCGTCGACCGTCAGGATGCCGACCCGCGCGGCCGTGGGAGGGTGGGCAGATGGTTGAGCTGACGTCATCGACGTCCTTCCGGCATGTCTTGGGGGTCGTCACGAGGTTGCCACAGTTCGCCACACGGGGGGTTCTGTCGGTGGCGAACACGGCCTACCGTCGGCTGGTGGAGCGCTCGGGCCTGGTCCGGTATTCCGGTGACGAGTGCCTGCGCCGGCTGCGGGAGCTGTGCGTGGCGTTGTCCGGGGTGAGCGAGCGGGTCAGCCACGGTGAGCCGTCGTGGTTCGTGAAGAAGCAGTTCGTGACGCTCGCCGATCACCACCACGACGACCGGTTCGGCTTCTGGGCGGCCGCGCCGCAGGGCGCGCAGGAACGCTGGATTGCGCTGGATGACGGGCGGTTCTTCCGGCCGCCCTATGTCGGTGGGCGCGGCTGGATCGGTGTGTACCTGGATGTCGAGCAGGACTGGGACGACATCGCTGAGATCGTAGGTGACGCGCACGCGGTGGTGGCGCCGAAGCGGGGAGGCCGGTGACCTGCAGTGGCGGGTGATGCCAGGCCAGGGATGACCGATGTCAGGCACCGGAACGGATGATGCGCCGCTCGATGGCCCGTGCGACGGCTCCGGCCCTGCTGTCGACGCCCAGCTTGTTGTAGATGTTCGTGAGGTGTGACTTTACGGTTGCCTCGCTGATGAACAGCTCCCGGGCAAGTTCACGGTTGGTCTGTCCCGCGGCGAGCAGGTTCAGGATTTCGATCTCTCGCACCGTCAGAACGGGTGCCCCGCCGACCCGCCGCACCAGGACCGCCGCCACCTGCGGTGCCAGCACTGTTTCGCCTCGGGCTGCCGCCACGATCGCTCGGACGATGTCATTCGGTGGACTGTCCTTGAGCAGGTAGCCGATCGCACCGGCATCGAGCGCCGCAATCACGTCCGTATCTGTGTCGTAGGTGGTGAGCACGACGATCTTCGGTGGCTCCGGTAGCCGGGTGAGCAGGCCGATGGCCCCGATGCCACCGAGGCCAGGCCCGAGGTTCAAGTCCATCAGCACCACCTGAGCACCGGTCTCCCGGGTCATCCGCTCCGCACCGGTTGCGTCGGCGACCGCACCCACGACGCAAACCTGGGCGCTTGCGTCGAGTAGTGCCCGTAGCCCGGCTCGGACCACCGGATGGTCGTCGACGACCAGCACCCTGATCGGCTCGGCAACATCGGCAGGAACGTCGTCGCGCATTGATCTCTACTCCTGCGGTGTGGGTAACCGGACTGCGAGTGCGGTGCCGTCGCCCGGAGCACTCTCGATCATCACCGATCCACCGAGGGCTCGCACCCGTGACCGGATCCCGCTGAGCCCGAAGCCCCGGTCGGCCCTCGTTTCGGACCTGCCCCGCCAACCAGGGTGGGTCGCAAAGCCCCGGCCGTCGTCACGCACATCCAGGCTGACGGCGGTCGGCAGAAATGTCAGGGTGAGGACCGCGCGGCTGGCGTCGGCATGTTCGACGACGTTGGCGAGCGCGCCCTTCGCGGTCCGGACAACGGCCGCGGCGACCTCGTCCGGCACCGGTCGTGGCTCGCCCTCGACGTGAAAAG
>JBIOVW010000391.1:0-9638 GCA_044867945.1 Nakamurella sp.
GTCGCCGGGGGCAGGAGGTCAGCTGCCACGGGACCGTGGCCGGACGTCCAGTGCGCCCGGTTGCGGTAGAGCTCGCGGGCCAAAGCCGCCACGGGGTTGGATGCATCCCGCACCGTGGCGGCGGCGGTGGCCGGCAGGTGAGCCAGGCGCAGACACTCGCTGACCTCGACCAGTCGGCGGTCGAAGGCGAATTCGACGCGGTGCCCCAGGCCGCCGCCGGAGGGGAGGATCACCGTCGGGAAGGTCGCGGCCAGGTCGGTCCACAGCTCATCGAGTTGGGTCAACCCCTTACGGGCGGAGTGCCAATCCGCGAGCCACGGAACGACCCGCGGGGCGAAGACACCCAGCGCCACGAACAACACACCCAGCACGGCGGCAAACGATCCGATGGATTCCACTCTCGGCAGGGGCTGCCCGGTCAGCACGACGGCCGCGATGGAAAGGACCCTGGTGGCGCTGTAGACCAGGGCGATGGCCGATCCCCAACCGATCAACCGGAGGTTGACGGCTCGACCCTGGTCCCCGGGGGCGGCCGCGAATCGTCGGTAGAGGCGGATGTTGTCGATCAGCACGTAGGCCAGGTATCCGTTGAAGATCACCAGGTAGGCGACCGTGCGGGTGGTGATGTCGTCGGCGCTGCCGGCCGTGGCGTCGGCGAGCACGAATGCGACGATCATGGCCACCGCGACCGCGGCGGCCAGCGCCACGATCCGGGAAATCGCCCGTGGTGACGGCCGTGCGGCGTTGACCGCGAGGATGAACAGCTGCAGCGCCGCGCCCATGGCAACGATGAGCAGGTGCTTGATCAGGTCGCCGGTGTTCGCACCGAGAACCGAGTCGATCTCCGGTTGGAGGAGCCTCACGGTGAAGGCCACGGCCGCCAGGACGAGGGCCGCGGCGTAGGCGGCGTTGAGGAACGAGCGGTGCCGCGCCAGGATCAGCAGGCGGTGTGCCGCCGCGAGCCACAGCAGGAGCGCCGCGGCGATGCTCATCGCAGGGAGTCCGTGAGCCGGCCAAGAGGGTCGGCGTCCTGCGGTGCGCGGCGTCGGCGCCCGGCCTGAAGGAGCCGGGTGCCGAACTCCTCGGCGGCCGCTTCCACCCGGTCTGCGTAGACGGTGCGGGCCAGAAAGCGTTCGACGAGGTCGGGGCTGATCGTTGAGGTCAGCAGCGTTCCGGAGATGGTGGTGGAACCGCTGGCGTCGGCGAGCTGGTGATGGTTCATGAGCATGTGACCCAGCTCGTGGCCGATGATCTGTTCCTTCAACGTGGGGGAGGCGGCGGCGTCGTAGAGGATCAGGTCCTCGAGCTCGGTCGGGAGCCAGAGCCCGGAGACGGCGCCTTGTGGGAACTCGACCGGTTGCAGGTGGATCGGCCTGCGTCGGCGGCGGGCCAGACGATGGACCAGTTTCTCCAGGTCCCACGGTGCGGGGATCAAGTCGTCGACGGCGGCAAGCGCAGCGCGGACCTGGCTCCGCAACGAATGCTGCCTGCCCACGGGACCCCCCTTGTAATCACGCCATGCCTGAGCGTAGCCGGGGCATCCGACAGTGTCGGTCGCGCAGCAGTGCCGGGCGGGGCCCTGATCAGGTGGTGGCGTCAGGTTCTGGGTGACTCTTCCCCCGGTTCGTTGTCCGGTTCATCGTCCGGGTCGGGAAGGTGCTCGAACTTGCGAACCTGCTCGATGATGCCCGCCAGACCGGAGATGCTCTCGGCCGACAGCCCCTTCGCCCGGAGCGCAAGCCCCTGGATGCCGCTGTCTCGGATAGCGATGAGGAGCCGCATGTCGGCGTCGATCTTGGCCGCGACCTCGGAGTTGAAGAAGTAGTCGACCGGTACCGCGAACAGTCCGGCGATCGCCGCGAGGTTGCGAGCCGAGGGATTGTTTCGCTTCCCGTTGCGGAGCTGTCCGATGTAGGCGTCGGACACCGGGGTGCCGGCGGCGGAGAGCGCTGCCGCCGCTTGTTCATTCGTCCAGAAGCCTTTACCGCCCGGGCGGGGCACCGTCGAAAACAGATGGTTCAGCCGGTCTGCCAGACCCGGCACGCCACCATCCTCGTCACCCACCAAGCCTCCCGGTCACTGTTCGTAGGGAGCCTACCGAGGGGTACCGGCGCACAGCTTGATCAACACCACCACATCTTGACGGCGTGTCGAAACATGGTTTACCGTTCGCCGCTCCGGCTCGAACTACAGTTGACCAGTCGACAGAGTGTGACCTTGAGTTCACCATCCGCTTCCACACAGGCCGAAGCGGGGGAGTCATCAACCAACATCGGGGGTTCATGTCAGATGACCACAACGGAGCAGAACACCGGCACGCGTCGGCTTCCTGGTGCCGCTCGGGCGCGTGCGTTCGCAGAGCCGCCGGCGGAGGCCGCTCCCGTCGCCCGGCCGAAGACGGCGGCGCTGCCGTTCTCACCGGAAGCGGCCGGGACCGTCTCCAAACCTGCCTCTGCGGGCGTGGATGAGCCCCGCGACTCGCCGTCGCCGGTCGCATCCTGGTCGTCACAGGTGGTGGCGTGGAAGCCGCCGGCTCCAAGCGAAGCACCGGCGGAATGGGGACGCCGACGGACGGTGCTCAAGGTGTTGAGCCTCGGGCTGGCGAAGCCCAAGCCGGGTCGCGAGGAACTCGATCACCGGCGCAACGAGCGACTGATCCGCTCGGCCGCATGGCCGCGCTCGGTGCGGATCGCGGTGGCGAACCCCAAGGGTGGTGCCGGCAAGACACCGACCGCGCTGTTGCTCGGCGGGACCCTGGCCACGAACCGTGGCGGCAGCGTTGCGGTGTGGGACGCCGCGGACGCCGCCGGCAGTCTGTCCGGGATTGCCGAAGGTGTACAGGCGCAATGCATCTCCGAGGTCGAGGCCGATCCCGGCCGCTTCGCCCACCCGGGCACGATCGCCGCCTGCGCAGCGACCCAGACGTCGAACGCCGACGTGCTCGCCTCCCTGGCCGACCGGGAGTTCTCCGGCGACAGCATCGACCGCGTTCTGTGGGCGCTCGATCGGACCTACCGGATCAGCGTGGCCGACACCGGGAACGTGCCGCATTCGGAGGCGTTCACTGCGGTGATCGCCCAGGCCGACATCCTGGTCGTTCCGACCACGATCACCGCGTCCTCAGTCGACAAGGCGCTACACCTGCTGGACCGGCTGCAGGCCACGAGCAGCCTGACTCAGCGGGCGGTGGTCGCGGTGCTGCACACCCGCGGCCCCGAGACACCAGGGCTGGCATCGCGGATGACGGACCTGTTCTCCGGGGTCGGCGTCGGCGCCGTCCTGGACATCCCATTCGACCCGGCGATCGCCGCGGGCACTCCGATCAGCCTGGACTCACTGAATCGGCCGTCGCGGATCGCATGGACACAGCTGGCGGCCGCCACGGTCGCCAACATCACGCTCGACGGCGACAAGGACTGAGGATTCGATCATGGAAAACCCCTTCGCCAATCTGATCCCGGACTTCACCGTCTTCGGGGCCGAGTTCACGACCTGGTGGCAAAAGCTGTTCGTCGGCCTGTGGGCGGTGCTGATCATCGTCGCGGCCGCGTACCTGGCGATCGCTTTGACTCAGATGCGCCGAGCGACGAACAACAACGTGCCCGGACAGGCCGACGAAGCCAAGACGCAGGCACTGTGGGCGGGCGGGTCGTTGGTCGCTCTGGTTGGGTTCGGAACCATCATCGGCGCGATCTTCGCCCTGGCCGGCTGACATGCCCGCTGAAGGCCCGATGACCATGGCCGTAATCGCAGTGAGCCTGCTCGGCCTGATCCTGACCGTCGCCCTGGCCCGGGCAGCAGTTCATGACCGCGATCGGAGCGTCGGCGGACAAGCCCGCCGCAGGGCCCGGTGGGGCCTCGCGGCCGTCTCCGGGCTCATTGCGGTCGGCGCGGCTGGAATTGCCTTCACGCGGGCGGTGACGCTATGACGGCGACCATGACACCTCCGCCGGCCACCAGCGGCCGCCCTCGTCGCCGGATCGCCCTCATCGTGATCGGCGCCGTGGTCGTACTCGTCGCGGTGGCCCTGGTCGCGATCCTCACGGGCCGAGGTGACGAGCCGGCGGCAACTCCCAGCACCCCCTCGACTCAGCCGTCGCTCCCGAGCGTGGCGACCTCAAGCGGGCCGTCCAGCACGTCACCGGCCGCCGATGGCCAACTCGCTGACGGATGCCTGGGCGGACCGGACCCGTTCGCGGCGATCCTCCCCGCACAGACGGCGGCCACACACGATGACCTCGGCGCCGCGGCCTTCGCGCGGACGTTCGGGCGGTGGTCGGTGACCTACCCGATCGACCCGGACGCACCGCAAGTCCTCGGTGCGATCGTGACCTCAGGAAACCCGTTCCAGCAATCCGCGCTCGACTCCCTGAACCAATTGGCCCGAGAGCTCCAAGCCCAGGGCTACACCGAAAGCCGAGTACTCGCTGACCAAGGCGCCTACCGCATCTCCCCAGTCAGTACGGACACCAGCGTCTCGCTCGATCTAATTCTCTATCGCCAGCTGACACGGTCGGACGGTCGGACCGAGGAGATGCGCATGGCGACAACCATCCTGTTGGAGCGTGACACGTCCGGTTCCTGGTACATCTCGGGCACCCTGCCGCCTCTCGGCGCTGATCCGTTTGCACCTTCTCCCAACGCCCCTTGGCTCTCGTACGAAGGAGCGTGCTGATGCGCTTACCCACACGGATTTTCACCATCATGGCCGTCCTCCTGGGCGGCCTGTTTGGTCTCGGGGCGCCGGAGGCCGCTGCCGATCCCGCCACAACGCCGAGCACCGATCCCGTCAGCGATGACTACAACCCATGGGCATGGATGCAGGCATGGGATCCGGTGACCGCTGCCGACTCGTATGACGCGGTCATCGCGGTCGACATCCATGACGGTCTTAACAAGACCGGCTTGGTAGTAGCAGCTCAACCACAGCAGTACGGGTCACTCACTCCAGACGACCTGTCCAAGCTGGATGCTGCCTGGGCCGGTGGCGGGCTTCTCTCCAAGACCTTTGCTCGAGCCCAACAGTGGTCGCGGGTCGCGCTTTCAAATCCGGACCAAGTACCTCTGTGGTCGGCTGCTGACGCAGATGCGGTGGCGCGGGATCTCGGTGGGACGTCCTACGGCGCGTTGTCGCCCGGGTTGAAGTCGGTGGTGCAGCGGATCGCGACGATTGTCACGGGCGATTTCAAGCCGCCGATGCCGGATGACGGGTGGGCGTCGTGGATGCCGGCCGACGTTCGCGCGGCCTTCGATGCACGCCCGGATCAGCGGTTCGACTGGTCGAAGGTGAGCTTGACGGTGGACGGCAGCGCGGCCGTGACGGAGGTGTGCGATGCGGGCTCCTTCAACTGGCTGTGTCAGACCACGCGGGCGGCTGTCGCGGGGGCCGGGGCGGCGGTCGACTTCGCATCTGATCCGCTTGGCTGGTTGACGGGGAAGATGGCGGCCGGCGCGTCGGGGTTGATGGGCTGGGTGGCCGGGGTTGCGAATCACGCGACGGCACCGGATCTGACCACCGCGTGGTGGATCGACGCCTACCGCAAGGGCATGGCGATCGGAATCATTTTGTTCGCCATGGTTCTGATGTGGCAGCTGGCGCAGAAGGCGCGTGGCCGGATAGACGCCCAGGAGCTGATGGAGACCTACACCATCTGGGCGCCGGCCTACTTCGTCGGGGTGGTGTTCGGGCCGCCGTTGGCGCAGTTCCTCATCGTCGGCTCGGGATACCTGACCGACGGCCTGGTAGGCAGCCTGACCGGATTCAGCACGGGTGATGCTGCCGATCAGGTCGGATCGGCGATCGACGGTGCGGGCGCCGGAACGATCCTGGGCGGTGCGGTCGTCGCACTGGTCGTCCTGCTGCTGGTGATCATCGCGAGCCTGATGATCTTCGTGTCGTTGGCGGCGCAGGCGGTGACGGTCTACCTCGCGGGTGCGGTGTTCGGGGTGGCGTTCGCCTGGATCGTGTCCGCCCGGCACCGGGGCGGGTCGATGAAGATCCCCCTGGTGTTCCTGGGCATCGTCTTCTCCCGCCCGCTGTTGTTCTTCCTGCTCGGCTGCGGTCTGGCGTTGTCCCGGAAGGCGACATCGATGACCGGGGACGACGCAGCCACAAACCTGGCCACCCTGGTGATGGCGATCGTGGTGCTGTGCATCGCCGCGTTCGCCCCGCTGCTGCTGCTCAAGTTCGCGCCGGCATCGCCGGCCGGAGCGCCGACGAACGGCGGGGGAATCAGCACCGGCGCCGCGGCGGGCACGGTGGCCCTGGGCGGAAGCCTGCTGGGCTCGATGGCGAACAGCCGGGCCGCCAAGCAGGCCGGCAAGACCGCCGCTGGATCGGCGTCCTCCTCTCAGGGGTCGGGCGCCACGGGCTCGTCGGCTGATTCCACCCAGAACGGGGATGGATCTGCGCCATCGGCCGCGGCGGGCGCCGGGGGCGGGAAGGGCCGGGCAGCGGCCTCGGGCACGTCCAAGGCCGCGGGCCGTGCAGGTCGGTCGGTCTCGCAGCGGCTGAACCGGTCGCCGAGGTCGACCGGCGGCACCCCGTCCGCGGAGGCGGCGCATCTAACGGACGCGATGCCGCAGGGACAGCCGATGCGGCCGGTCCCGGCCGATGCACTCGACTCGGGGTCATCGTCGACCTCCTCCCGCGGTAGGTCGGCGGGCCGGAAGGCTCGGCAGCTGGCCGGGGCGGCCGCGGCCGGCGGCACCCGTGCCGCATTGGTGATGGCACCGGCCGCGAGCCGCGGGGCTCGCCAGTTCACCGGTGACCTGGACGGGGACCAGGCCTGGTCCGGTGATCGGTCATGACCCGGGGATCGGTGCTGGGCGGCGAGACCAAGGCCCGCGGCCTGATGTCGGGTCGCCGTCCCAAGGGTGTGCTGATCGCGTGGGGCATCGGCACGGTGGTGTTCTGCCTGCTGCTGCTGTTCCTGCAGCTGGTGGGCCTGTTCATCGTGGCCCCGCTGGCGCTGGCGCTGCTGGTCCTCACGATGGACACCGGGACGGGGTCGACGCCGTGGCGCCGGGTCACCGATCGCCGGCGCATGGCGTACCGGCGGCGGCACGGTTTCGACGACTTCGTACCGGTCGGCTGGCGTCCACCGAGCCTGACCCCGGACGACCGTCGGGAATGGAACCGGTACCGGGACTGGCCGGACGGGGTGGACGGCCTGTACTGGCTGCAATCCGATCCTGGGGTGCCGGCGGTGGCCTACCACGCGGGTTTCGGCGAGGACCCGTACCTGTCGGCATCATTCGAGGTGGACGGCCCGGTCGCGGGGCTGCACGGAGACGCCTACGTTGCCCAGGCCCAGGCCAAGTTCGGTGAGCTGATGGCCGGCTGGGGCGCCTCGCAGAAGCTGGTGACCGGCATCCAGATCGTCACCAGGGTGCTGCCGACCGACAGCGCGTTCCACGAGGTGTGGCTGCAGGACGAACTCGATCCGGCGGCACCAGACGATCTGCAGGCCGACTACGGCGCGCTGCTGGACGAGATGTCTACTTCCGGGTTCGTGCAACGGCACTACGTGGCGGTCCGGTGGGACGTCGATGCCCGGTTGAACGCGTTGGCAGCCCGCCGGGCACCTGGGCTGCCCGGCTACCTGTCTCTGATCAATTCGCAGATCCCCATCGCGCATCGCCGGCTGGTCGATGCCGGCTACACCCGGGTCAGAGCCCTGTCCGGGCCGGTGCTGGCGGCGGTGCTGCGGCACCTGCAACATCCCGGGTGGCCGATCGACCGGGCCTCGGACGTCACCACGGAGACGTGCTGGCTGCCCTCGCACGACGAGTGGTCGACCACGGAGGTGATCTCGGCTGCCCCGGACCCGCTGGACCCGGACCTGCTGCTGCCCAAGTCCAGCTGGCTGCACAGGACGGCGCAGATCCCCGTGCAGGCCCTCGAGTCGCGGGAGTTGGACGGACTGTGGCTGGCCCCGCTGTTGACCGGCCTGGATGAGCCGCTGGTGCGCACCCTGTCCACGCACATCCACTTCGTGCCGGCCCGCGAGGCGAAGGTCGGCGCCCGCCGGGACGCCACCAGCGACCGCGCCGAGATCATCGCCCAGCAGCGCAAGGGTCAGCTCGTCGACGACGAGACCGAGCTGGCGCTGTCCGCGGCGAATCGCCGCTACTCGGACCTGCGGGAGGGCGCCGGGCACCACGGCGCGGTGTGGTCGGGATGCTTGACCATTTCCGCGCGGAGCATCGAGGAACTGTCCGAGGGCGTCACGCACATCGAGGAAGCCGCCGACCACGCCGGGATCGCCCGGTTGGACTGGCTGGATACCCGGCAGGCCGCGGCCGCGGCCACCTGCTGGCCGGTGGGCCGCGGGATGGCGGCCCCGACGCGGTCGACCACCGCCCGGGCGCTGCACCGGGTGGGCCACTCATCGAGCAAGGAATCGCTGTGACCAGCACCGAAGCGACCGAGACCACGCTGGTCGAGACACCCGACGAGATCGCGCTGCCGGTCCGGCAGGGGCCGACCCCGCACCGCAACCGGCTCTTCGGGCGCACGTTCATGAAGGTGCACCCGCAGGGCGCACCGACGACGACCCGCCAGGCCGAGGTGCTGAATACCGCGATCATCGGCTCCCCGACCGACGAGCGGGGAGTGGTGATCGGGGAGGACCGGGTGTCCGGCGCGATGGTCACCCACGACCAGTTCACCGCGTACAGCGCGGGGCGGATCACCAGCCCGAACGTCTGCGTGCTCGGGATGATCGGCGCCGGCAAGTCTTCGCTGATCAAGACCTGCTACGTGGAGCGGCCGCTGATGCTGCGCGGTCGGCGGGCGGTGGTGATCGACAAGAAGGTCCGGGACGGGGAGGGCGAATACGCCGAGCTGACCCGGCTGTTCGGGTCCGAGCCGTACCGATTCGACCCGGACGACCCGACCGCGACCTGCATGAACGTGCTGGACCCGGTCATCCTGGCCGGCGGCGGCCGGGCCGCGCACCGCCGGGTGCTGTCCGCACTGGCCGAACTGGCCGGCGCCGGTGCGCTGTCGGAGTGGCACGAGAAGGCCCTGGACGTGGCGTACCAGGCGGTGATGACCGCGTTCGAGGACGCCGGTCGGGTGCCGGTGATGCCGGACCTGCTGGAGCACTTCGCCGGCGTCGTCGACGCGGAGGTCTTCCGCGGGCTGCGGGCGGCGACGCTGGACAGGATCGAGGAGGCGGCCTGGTCGGTGCGGCTGAGGTTCGAGCGGCTGCTGGCCGACGACCTGGCCGGCATGGTCGACCGGGAGACCAGCCCGCACGTGCGGCTGCAGCCCAAACTGACCACGTTCGACGTGTCAGCCCTGCCCGAGGACGGGCCGGCCACCGCGATGGTGATGCTGCTGGCCAACTCCTGGCTGACCGGGCTGCTGACCCGCGACCGGGGGTGGGTGACCAACTTCGTCGCCGAGGAGGGTTGGCATCTGCTCGGCGGCCCGGGCGGCAAGGTGATCCGCGCCAAGTCCAAGCTGTCCCGCGGCGTCGGGCTGAGCATCGTGGCCGCGATCCACCACATCTCCGACATCCCACCCGGGTCGGACGCGATCGCGATGATCAAGGAGGCCCAGACGATTCACCTGTTCCGGCAGGAACACGACGACGACATCGCCGACTGCGTCCGCTCGTTCAACCTCG